>CBIHPQ010000156.1:0-14193 GCA_966211825.1 uncultured Dyadobacter sp.
CGTGAACGCCATTATGCTGGGCGCGCGGCTGATCCTGCAAGGCGCGCTCGACCGCGTGCTCGTGGGAGGTACCGACGCGCTGAGCGGCTTCACGATCGACGGTTTTCAGTCGCTGATGATCTATGACGACCAATGGTGCCGGCCATTCGACGACTCTCGTGCAGGGCTAAACCTGGGCGAGGGAGCCGGGTTTTTGCTCCTGGAAGGGGAAAAAAGTTTGGAACTGACTGGTAACAAGCCGATTTGCAACGTCAGCGGCTGGGCAAATGCGGCCGACGCTTACCACCAGACGGCCTCGTCGCCCGACGGAAAAGGCGCCACGCTGGCGATCGAAAATGCGATCCGGAGGGCCGGAATCGGACTCGACCAGATTTCCTATGTGAATGCGCATGGGACCGGCACGAAAAACAACGACCATTCCGAATCAGTGGCCTTGCGAAACGTTTTCGGTGACCGCATTCCGCCATTCAGTTCTACCAAAGCATTTACAGGGCATACGCTGGCCGCCGCGGGCGCGATCGAAGCGGTTTTTTCGGTGTTAGCCATTCAAAACAACCTGATTTTCCCGAACCTGAACTACCGGGTACCGATTGCCGAAACCGGCCTCGTACCGGCTACGCGCCTCGAAACGGATGTGGAAGTGCATGCGGTGCTTTCCAATTCATTCGGTTTTGGGGGGAACAATTCATCCTTGGTTTTGACGAAATATGAGTAAACCGGCATTGTACATCACGGGGGCGTCGACGATCTCGCATCAGCCTACCTTCGGCAGCCCGGGCTTCTCGGCTTCGTTGGAGCCATTAGGAGAATCTTCGGAATTGATTAGTCCTGATTATAAGGCATATATCGATGCCGGATTGCTCCGACGTATGAGCAAGATTTTGCGGATGTCCGTCGCTTGTGCGAAAGATTGTATCGGGCAGGCGGCTGTCGGCCAACCCGACGCGATTGTGGTAGGGACCGGGCTGGGCTGTTTGCAGGACACCGAAAAATTCCTGAACACTTCGCTGACCGTCGAAGGGTTGCTTCCGCCGACGTCATTTATACAGTCAACGCACAATACCATGGCGGGCCAGATATCGCTGAGCCTGGGTAACCATGGTTATAATATGACGCACACGCAGAATACGCTCTCATTTGAGCACGCATTGCTCGACGCGTCGATGCTCCTTCATGAGGGCGACCGCAGCGTGCTAGTGGGCGCGGCTGATGAGCATATCGATATTCTGGACGATATTGCGGTAAGGTTGTCGTTCGAGGCAACGGCGCCGCTTACTTCCGCGGCTTCGTTTTTTATTGTTTCTCTTGAAAACCAGGGTAATGCGAGCGCTGTTCTGGCCGATGTATATACCAGCGGCGGCATTGAAAACGTGCCGGAGGAAATCGACGCTTTCCTCGAACGTAACGGATTGCAGATCGCCGACATCGACCTGGTCTTTTACGCAGGCGCACCTGTGCCGGGAGCGGGGCGGAATGTCGACTACCTGCCGCTTACGGGCGTTTATCCAACGGCTTCGGCATTTGCATTACATTATGCAGCGGATCTGCTGAATGTTTCAAGCGGTTATCGGAATGTATTGATTTGTAATTCATTAAGGAAAAGTAATTTGGGGCTAACCCTCCTGAAAGCCGTTGAAGCATAATCTTCTTATATTCTTTTGCATTACTGCGGCGGCACTCGGTTCCATTATTTTTTGGGAAACGGATTATTTGTGGCTCGTCCTGGCAGGCATTGCATTGCTTTTCATGGGCATAACAGCTTACGGATCAGCACAGATTCAGGCAAACTATTTTGTAAAATCCATTAACAAAGGCCGGATCAAAGCCATTGCGCTTACATTTGACGACGGCCCCGACCCCGATTCGACGCCCCGCATCCTGGATACGCTGCTCGAAAACGACTTGAAAGCGACGTTTTTTGTGATTGGTAAAAAGGCCGTGAACCATCCCGATCTGCTGCGCCGGATTGTAGACGAGGGGCATACCATTGCTAACCATTCGTACAGTCACCATTACCTGATAGCCCTATTTTCGACCCAAAAGCTTCGTACGGATATTCAGCGGTGCAACGAGGCGATCCGTGACATTACGGGTCGGGTTCCCGTGTTTTTCAGGCCGCCATTCGGTGTTACAAACCCGCGCTATGCGGCTGTGTTGAAGGATTTGCAGATGCAGTCCATCGGCTGGTCGCTCAGGAGCATGGATACGCGTGCGAAGAACAAATACCAGCTTATTCAGAAGATCATCTCAAAATTAAAGCCGAAAGACATCGTTCTGCTTCATGACCATTTGCCGCTGACGGCCGACACGCTGGCGGATATTATCGGGCATTGTCGTGAAATGGGCATTAAAATCGAACCACTCGCTCGACTGATCGGGAAGGAACCTTATGAACAGGATTAGATCACTCATCATCATGGCGGTTTTGGCCGCCTCCAACATCGTACAGGCGCAGTCCTACAAAACCGCCGCAAACCAGGAAAAGGTGCTTGCCGAGTTGCGGAAGGTTTCGCAGGCCACGACGTCCATTCAGGCGTCGTTCAGCGAAGAAAAGTATCTTGCTGTGCTCAAAGAGCCCGAAAAGTCATCAGGCTTGTTTTATTATCAGCAAAAAGACAAAATGCGCTGGGAGCAGCGGACGCCTTCGAAATACATCATTCTGATCAACGCCGACAAATTGCGCATCCAGGAAGGCGGCAAGGAAAAGAATGTGGGGCAGGCGGGGCGAATGGCAGCGCAGATCAAGGAGCTGATGATCGGACTCGTGAATGGTGATTTTCAGCAGAATAAAGGTTTCTCTCTCGCCGTTCTCGAAAATGACGACCAGTACCAGATCGTACTGACGCCCGTGAACCGCCGTTTGAAGAATATTTATGCTAAAATCGCGCTGAATTTTTCCAGGAGCTCGCTGCGTTTGAAAGAACTTGCATTCTTTGAGAAAGGCGGCGACAAGAGCATTATGAAATTTCAGCAGGAGAAGTTCAACCAGCCGATCGCGGAAAACCTTTTCAAAGACCTTTGATATTCATGCCTTTAAATACGCTTTACACCATTGCGAGCCTGGAACAGTCGCCGAACCAGATTACCTGCACCATGCAGATCGACGCGGGACATCCGGTGTTTCAGGGCCACTTTCCGGGTGCT
The DNA here is from genome assembly GCA_966211825.1 of uncultured Dyadobacter sp. Lineage (GTDB taxonomy): Bacteria > Bacteroidota > Bacteroidia > Cytophagales > Spirosomataceae > Dyadobacter. The sequence continues at coordinate 3,145 of CBIHPQ010000156.1, forward strand.
CCCGTGCTCCCGGGCGTTGTGCAGCTTGAAATGGTGAAAACCGTCCTGTCGGAAGCATTTGGAAAAACATTGGCATTAACGGAAATGAGCAACTGCAAATTCCTGGAAGTGCTTAACCCGGCAGAAACGCCGGAGCTGACCATCCATATTCAATACAAGGGCGACGAGCCGCTGGATGTAAGCGCTTCGGGCAAGAACGGTGAAAAGACCTATTTCAAAGCCAGGGCTAGTTTTCGTTCCCTCATTTAAAACATACATTCGAGAGCCCAAATGACCCTGTCGGACATTCAATGCTGCGTGATTATCCCTACCTATAACAACCGCAACACATTGCGGCGGGTGATCGACGGCGTGTTGCAGTACGCCAGCGGGCAGGAGGTGATCGTTGTGAATGACGGTTCTACCGACGATACAATGTCAATCCTTGCAGGCTTTGGCGCGCGCATCCGCGTGCTCGACAATGCCGTGAACCGGGGGAAGGGTTTTTCGCTTCGAAAGGCATTCGCCGAAGCGATACGGCTGGGTTTTGAAAACGCCATTACGATCGATTCCGACGGCCAGCATTTGCCTTCCGACATCCCACTTTTTATCGAAGCTGCCATGCAAAATCCCGACGCATTGCTGATGGGCTCTCGCAACATGGCGCAGGAGGGAGTGCCTGGCAAGAGTTCTTTCGGTAATAAATTTTCCAATTTCTGGTTCAAATTCGAAACAGGGCTCACATTACCCGATACGCAAACGGGCTACCGGCTCTACCCGCTCGGGCCGCTGAAAAGGATGTCGCTCTTCACGACCAAATTCGAGACGGAGATCGAAGTGATCGTCAAAATGGCATGGAAAGACGTGCCTATTGTGCCGATCAACATCCAGGTTATTTATGACAAAAACGAGCGCGTGACGCATTTCAGGCCGTTTCGCGATTTTACACGCATCAGTATTCTCAACACCTGGCTGGTAACGCTGACACTGGTTTACTACCTGCCGAAGCGCTTGTTTCGCTATATTAAAAAAAAAGGCCTCTGGAGAATCATCCGTGAAGAAGCTGTAAAGCGTGATGAAAGTAATTTCAGCAAAGCCAAATCGGTCGGTTTCGGTTTTTTTATGGGTATCGTGCCGATCTGGGGTTTCCAGCTCATGGTAGGCATCCCGTTATCGATCGTTTTCCGGATGAACAAAGTGCTTTTTCTGACCGCCGCGCACATTAGTATCCCGCCCGCGATCCCTTTCATCATCTACGCAAGTTACCAGTTCGGCGGGCTGTTCTACCGCAACGGCGCGCAGATCACTTCCCTCGAAAACCTGACGTTGAAATCGATTCATGTCAACTTTGTACAATACTTTTTAGGTGGCACGCTCCTTGCTGTGGCGGCGGGTGTCGTCGGTTTTATCGCCAGTTTTCTGCTGCTGACGTTGCTTCGCCCGAAGCGGTGAAGCAGGTGCTTTACGGCCAATTTTCGTTGATTATCCCAAATTAATCATTTTATAATACTATGAATTTAGGTTTGACGGCCAGCAAGCTACTGTCGTCGTTATTCCTTGAGAGCCAGTTTGTTATCAAAACATTAGTTTAAAAACAGCTTCAATTCTCTCCGAAAGTTTATAAAATCTATACGAATTGATCAAAAATAAGGGTTTTGCGATTTTGTTATGAGGTGCCATTCTCTATATTTACGAGAATTATAACCATTTAACCAAATCTTTGATCATAGCATGAGTAACATTACCTATTTAGTGCCGGCGTTAGGCCTTGTTGGCTTGCTGGTTATGTTCTTCAAAAGAGGCTGGGTTGTCCGGCAGGACGCAGGAAGTCCTGAAATGAAATCCATCGCGGACGCAATTGCAGACGGAGCCCTTGCCTTCCTGAAAGCCGAATGGCGTGTACTTATTGTCTTTGGTCTGATCGTGAGTGTGTTACTGGGTTACTCCGGCACATTGGTTGAAAATTCGAGCGCATTTATCGGAGTATCTTTTCTGGTTGGTGCGTTCATCTCTGCATTTGCCGGTTATATCGGCATGAACATCGCCACCAAATCGAACGTGCGCACTACGCAGGCGGCACGTACCAGCCTTACCAAGGCGCTGGAAGTTTCGTTTACGGGCGGTTCGGTGATGGGAATCGGAGTGGCGAGCCTTGCGGTGCTTGGCTTGGGCGGCTTATTCATCATCCTATACGCGACTTTTATAGGCGACAGTACTGACGTCAACGGCCTGCCGATGGAGCGCCTGCTGGAAGTGTTGGCGGGTTTCTCGCTGGGTGCCGAATCCATTGCCCTTTTCGCGCGGGTAGGCGGCGGTATTTACACCAAAGCAGCCGATGTGGGTGCCGACCTCGTGGGTAAAGTCGAAGCGGGAATTCCCGAAGACGATCCGCGTAACCCCGCAACCATCGCCGATAACGTGGGTGACAACGTGGGTGACGTGGCCGGTATGGGTGCCGACCTTTTTGGTTCGTATGTTGCGACAATTCTTGCTACAATGGTTCTGGGCCGCGAAATCGTGGCACAAAGCACCGATAATTTCGGAGGCATCTCGCCGATCCTCCTTCCGATGGTGATCGCCGGCGTAGGCCTCATTTCTTCGATCATCGGAATGCTTCTCGTACGTGTGAGCGACGATAACGGCAATGTGCAAGCCGCATTGAACCGGGGTAACTGGGGATCGATTATCCTCGTTTTAATAGCCAGCTATCCATTGACAATGTGGATGTTGCCTGAGGGAACGCTGAATATCCGCGGCGTCGATTTCACGGCGATGGACGTTTTCTGGGCGATTCTCCTGGGTTCGGGTGTCGGCGCGATCATGTCGATGGTTACTGAATATTATACTGCCATGGGCAAGCGTCCGGTGCAATCTATTGTGAATCAGTCATCTACTGGTCATGCCACCAACATCATCGGAGGGCTTTCGGTAGGTATGGAATCCACGGTGATCCCTACATTGGTATTGGCGGCCGGTATTTACCTCAGCTATGAAATGGCCGGTTTGTACGGCGTGGCGATCGCTGCGGCAGGTATGATGGCAACGACGGCCATGCAGTTGGCTATCGACGCATTCGGGCCGATCGCGGATAATGCCGGTGGTATTGCGGAAATGGCACATTTGCCCGAAGAAGTGCGTGGCCGGACCGACATTCTCGACGCAGTAGGTAATACTACGGCAGCAACCGGAAAAGGTTTCGCGATTGCCTCCGCTGCATTGACTTCACTCGCCTTGTTTGCGGCATTCTGCGGCGTAGCAGGCATTAATTCAATTGATATTTACAAGGCCAATGTACTGGCAGGGCTGTTTGTCGGGGCGATGATACCGTTTATCTTCTCTTCGCTCGCCATCGCAGCAGTTGGGCGCGCGGCCATGAAAATGGTGGAAGAAGTGCGCCGACAGTTCCGCGAACTGCCTGGTATCATGGAAGGCACTACCAAGCCTGAATACGACAAATGCGTGGCGATTTCCACCCAGGCTTCGATCAGGGAAATGGTAGCGCCAGGCCTGATCGCCCTGATCGTGCCGGTACTCGTCGGTTTCCTCTTCGGCCCGGAAGTGTTGGGCGGAACGCTTGCCGGGGTGACGGTTTCGGGTGTTTTGATGGGTATATTCCAAAACAACGCCGGCGGCGCCTGGGACAATGCCAAGAAGTCATTTGAGAAAGGCGCAGTGATTAACGGCGAGACTTTCTACAAAAAGTCGGAGCCGCACAAAGCCGCTGTAACTGGTGACACGGTTGGTGACCCGTTCAAAGACACCTCAGGCCCATCGATGAACATCCTTATTAAGCTGATGTCGATCGTGTCGCTCGTTATCGCGCCGCACATCAGCGTAGGTACACATGAAACAGGGGACGCCGGGATCAAAAGCAACGCACAGGTTGTCACCGTAGCGGAGCAACCGGATGACAGCGCTGGTGAAAAAGCACCGGTGCTGCGATTGGAAAGAAAAGGAGAATAGCTTTTTTCTGAAACATATAACAAAGCCCGGCGATGAGCCGGGCTTTGTTAAAGATTGTAATATTAAATATATACAATATACGGGCCAATGATAACACCGGTTGTACCGGTGGTTTATTGCAGATTGATGAAAATATTGCACTTATCGAAATACAGGAACTTAATGGGCCTGGCTGCCCGTTAATCTTGCATTCAGTGAATGTAAGTCCATGAGCCGTAAGCAATACTTCTTTATTATCCTGATCCTCGGATCACTGGCTACCGTCAGTCCTTTCTCTATCGATATGTACCTGCCGGGTTTTCCGCGGATCGCGTCGGACCTTAAGACGACTATCGACAAAGTACAACTTTCGCTAACCAGTTATCTGATCGGTATTTGTATCGGGCAGGTGCTCTACGGCCCACTGCTCGACCGCTTTGGCCGGAAGAAACCATTGTATGCAGGGCTGATCCTTTATGTGATCGCTTCCTTCGGGTGTGCCATGACGTCATCGGTCGATGCGCTGATCGCCATGCGTTTTTTCCAGGCAATGGGAGGGTGTGTCGGACTTGTAGCGTCGCAAGCGCTTGTAAGCGACCTTTTTCCTGCTGATAAACGTGCGGAAGTGTTTTCGCTTATTACATTGGTCATCGCCGTTTCTCCGATGATCGCGCCCACCGTGGGCGGTTACGTGACGGCTTCCATCGCCTGGTACTGGATTTTTGTGATCCTGGCCGGTATCGTAAGCCTTATCATCACAGCCATATATTTCTTCCTGCCCACCGGCAGAAGTGCCGATACGTCCGTGTCGCTTCGGCCCGGCGCGGTACTGGGAGGCTATATTACAGTCGTTTCCCAACCCCAGTTTTTGATCTACACGCTCGCAGGCGGTTTGGCTACTGCCGCACCATTTGCCTACATTTCAGGCTCTTCGGATGTGTTCATGAACATTTACAAGGTTTCCGAGCAGCAATACGGCTGGATTTTCGCCTTCCTGGCCGTTGCCATGATCGGATCGACCCAGCTGAACCACCTTTTACTCAAAAAATACACGAGCGAGCAGATTATCCGCGTCACGCTCATATATCAAAGCATTGTCGGCCTGTTCCTGATCGTCGGCGTTTACAACAACTGGTTTGGGCTCTTCTCGCTCATTGGTACCATGTTCGTGTTCCTCACCGGACAGGGGCTTACCGGTCCCAATGCCTCGGCGCTCTCGCTGGCGCCTTTCCGCAAACACACGGGCAGCGCCTCTGCGCTCATGGGTAGCTGGCGTATGGGGGCGGGAGCGGTCATTTCGGCGATCGTGACCTTTCTGCACAATAACACTGCGATGCCCATGGTCGGTATGATGGCATTCTGCGCCTTCGGTGGCCTGGTTATCCTTCACGCGGGCAATGTGGTGGTGCGTCACCGCGCATCCCGCCGTGATGTGGAAGAAGAAGTTTCAGTACTGCTTTAAGGCAATACCTTAATGGCGTTGAAAAGCATATCCATAAACGCGTCGCGGTCGATGTCGTAGGCTACTGTGGCATTAGGCTCCATTTGAAGGGTATTGTAAAAATCCACCACAGTTGCGCCCCTGGTTAGTTCGCCTTTGGTTTCCACATCTACATAGCAGGATTTAGTAGTAAAAATCCCGGGATTCAGCAGCCAGGCGATCGCGCAGGGATCGTGTAAGGCAGCGCCGCCATTGAGTTCGACGCGGTTTTCGCGGTAGAATATGGAAAAGAAATCCATCAGGTCTGCGGCTGCTTTTCCCGTCTGGTTTCCCAGTGCGCGCAGCAGCTCTATATCTTTTTGAAATACCAATGCTTTGTGGGTAACATCGAGCCCGCACATGGTGATAGGAACGCCAGCTTTGAATACAATAGCCGCGGCTTCCGGGTCGGCGTAAATGTTGAATTCTGCGAGGGGCGTCATATTGCCACGGAATATCCCGCCGCCCATCAGAGAAATGCGTTCGATTTTGTGTTTAAGATGCGGATAGGCGAGGAGGAATGTGGCAATGTTCGTTAAAGGGCCCGTGGGAACGATCGTGACCGGCGTTTCAGAGGCTGAAAGTAGGGCCGAAATGCCTTCCACGGCACTCACCGGCTGCGCCTGCATTTCGGGGAGAGGCAACGATGGCCCGTCGAGGCCGGTTTCACCATGAACATAATCCGCAATAACGAGCTCCCTGAACAGCGGCTTATCGGCACCGTGATACACCGGAATGTCCGTTGCGCCGATGAGTGTCAGCACCTTCAATGCATTCTGCAAAGTTTTCGCCTGGGTCTGGTTGCCGGCCGAGATGGTCACAGCTTTTATATCGAAACGTCCGCTGCCGTGCGCGAGCATCAGCATAAGCGCGTCGTCGTGGCCGGGATCGCAATCTATGATAATAGGTATTTTAAGCATGTTCCTGAAATGAGTCTAGTTCGTGTTGATAAGGGGCTGAACTTTGCGCGCCCATACGCGTTACCGAGATCGCAGCCGCGCGGCAGGCGAAACGGCTGGCTTCTTCAAGCGTAGCGCCATCGGCGAGAGCTTTCAACAATGCCCCATTGAAAACATCACCCGCTGCCGTGGAATCGACCGCTTCTACAACGGGAGCGGAAATAATGCCTGTAAAACTTTCGCTGGCGAGGTAAATACCTTTGCTTCCCAGGGTAATGATGACATTCTGCACACCCTGGCCGGACAGGTACCGGGCCGCTTTTTGGAGCGCCTCTTCGCTTTCGACCGCAATGCCGGTAATGAGCTCGGTTTCCGTTTCGTTGGGTGTGATCAGGTAGAGGCCACGGAGGAATTCCGCACCCAGGTGCATGGCCGGCGCGGGATTCACGATCGCCCGGACTTGTCTTTCTGCACATTTTGCCAATGCCCAACGGACCGTTTCAGCGGGGATTTCCAGTTGAAAAAGGGCAATTTCAATACCTTCAAACGCGTCGTCGGGGATATCGGCAGGGTGCAGGTCCATATTGGCGCCCGACGCCACTACAATCTCGTTCTGTCCCTGGGTGTTGACCGTAATGAGTGCAATGCCAGAGGCGAGGTCATCCGATTCGGTCATAAACCGGGTGTCGATGCCTTCCTTTAGAAACCCGTCGCGCGCCTGCTTTCCAAAAATATCATTGCCTGTTTTCGCCACAAAACGCACGTCGGCGCCGAGCCTCGCGGCGGCTACGGCCTGGTTGGCACCTTTGCCGCCGGGATTCATCAGAAATGTCCCTCCAAGTACCGTTTCTCCGGGCTTGGGGAATTGTTCTGTTTTGACCACCATATCGGTGTTGGAGCTGCCGATAATCAGCACTTTCTGCGTCATGTCCGTTAGCGGTTGATGAGCCATCTGCGGAACCTCCCGACCAATCATGGTGGGAGTCGCCGGATGTTGTCCGCGCAAATTAATGTGCGCCCCACTGTATTCATAGTGTGGAATAAAAATAAAAGTCGGCGAATAGTTTCGGGTGTGTGCATAAATTATTAGTCTCGTTGTAGAAGAATTTTATTTTTTTTTACAACATAAAAACTGCATTTGTTGCATCAATGAGCGCTATTTGCCTGATACTTACCGTACTTTTACCGAATACTAGATAGTTTGTAGAAGTAATTGGTATGATTTTGTACCATATTATGTGACGGAATTATTTTATATTTGATGTAGTATTGAATAAACTTATAACTATGCCTAGAATTTGTTCTATAATTCTATTCGTTTTCTTTTTCTTGGAAGGTAACCACTTGGTAAACGCGCAAGATAATAGCGCGATTTTTACAAAAAGGGATGCCCCGATCGGCATCGTAAGTTTCGGAGCGGCAGTCACTTCCGGTGTGCTGGGCGAAGGGGCTTTCATCGATGGATACATTAAAAAAGCGGGCTCTGACCCATTCATTTTCCCGGTCGGCGACAATGGCGCATTTCGCCCGTTCTCAGTCGGCTCCGATCAGGCACTGGGTGCTTACTACGGTGTCAATCCCGCTGTGGCCATCACGAGTAACCCGGCTGGCGGCGACTATGGTGTACTGCCGGCTGGCGGCCCCTTCAACACCGCGAACCGTGCGAGCGAATTATCGGCCGTTAGTACCAGCGAATACTGGGATATCAACGGCACTTCGCCGAGTCGGATCACGCTTTCCTGGAATGGCAACAGCGCCGTGAATGCGCTGGTTACAAACCGGGGACTTTCCAAACTGACCATTGCAGGCTGGGACGGCAACAGATGGGTAAACCTTCCCGCGACGGTCGATGCCACATCACTTTTCGGGCAGCCCAGTACAGCCTCGTCGGGTTCGCTTACGACCATCCTCGACGTTGTGCCCGATACTTACAATGTTTACACGCTCGGTGCATTGAGCGATGGGGCTTTGCCGGTGGTTTTGGTGAGTTTCACGGCCGTTGCACGTGAGCGCGCAAGCTACCTCGAATGGCTAACCTCCGAGGAGGTGAACAGCAGTCATTTTGAAATTGAGCGGAGCGCTGATGCGAAATCCTGGGCGAGGATTGGGAATGTGGCGGCAACCGGAGACGGTGTGACGTCGGAGCCGGCATCGCAACGATACGCGTTTACCGACGAGAACCCGTTGGGCGGCAATAATTTCTATCGGCTGAAAATGGTTGACAAAGATGATACCTACGCTTACAGCCGCATTGCGAAAGTCGAATTGGATGGCCGGCCCGAGTTTGCCGTTTATCCTAATCCAGCTTCCGAAAAACTGCTCTTTTCTCAAAACATTCAACAAAACCTGGCCTCGGCCCGGCTTACGGACGCGAGCGGCCGGACCGTGTATGCATCTCGCGAAACTTCGGACGGCATCGACGTAAGCCGCATGGCGCCCGGTTTGTACCTGCTGAAATTCTCCTTTACCGATGGGTTGTCGAAATCATACAAAGTGCTAATCAACAGATGATTTATGTGTTCAATCGGACGGAAACATTAATTCAATGACTTATGGCTTATCTTGATCCTTATACAGTACCGCTTACGGCCAACAAGGCAGCACACTTACTCAGAAGAGCTACTTTCGGGCCTACAAGGCAGGAAATTACCGCATTTACCGGCCTTAACCCCGGCACAGCGGTAGACCAGCTGTTTGCAAACGTCAGCTTCACCGCTTCGCCACCACCACCGATCGACCTTACGCCTACCAGCCCCAATTATCTGAAGCCGTTGACGAGCTTCCCTTTTATTTCGGCTAAAAGCGGGGAACACAGCGTGCATTTGCGCTATTGGTGGGTAGGGTTAATGCTGCTTCAGAACAACAAACCATCGGTGCTCGAAAAACTGACTGCCTTCTGGCAGAACCATTTTGTCGTTTCCCAGAACGTGATGGCCGACTACCGTTATATGTACCGTTATCTGAAATTCCTGCGCGATAACAGCCTGGGCAATTTCAAAACAATGACCATCGGGATCACCAAAGACCCGGCTATGCTCATTTTTCAGAACGGTCACGGTAACAACAAGGAACAACCCAATGAGAATTATGCGAGGGAGTTGCAGGAGCTTTTCACGGTGGGGCAGCAGGATTACCACGGAAATCCCAACTACACGGAGGAGGACGTCAAGGCCGCCTCGAAAGTGTTGACAGGCTGGATGGTTACCAATTACTATGCGAACGGGACCAGCGATTTCACTTCGAATTTCCACCGGAACTACCACGACTCTTCCAACAAAACCTTTTCTGCCAAATACGGCGGCATTACCATTCAGGGCCGCACTGACGATTCCGGCGGCGACGTGGAGATGAATGAGCTGATCGACATGCTGCTGAGGCATCCGGAAACGCCAAAACATATTTGCCGGAAGCTTTATCGCTGGTATGTCAACCAGAATGTGACCCAGGATATTGAAGACAACGTAATTATACCGCTTGCTGCATTTTTTGCCAGCCCGGAAAACAATTACAATATCAAGCCGGTGCTCGAAAAGCTGCTCAAAAGCCAGATATTTTTCGCTGACCAGAATATAGGGTCGATCATCAAATCCCCGATGGAATACCTGCTGGGCATGGGGCGCTATTTCGAACAGCCTTGCCCCGATATGATGAGCGATACTGCGGCTTACGTGAACTACATCCGGTTTTTCCTCTGGGGAATGGGTGGTATGAACCTCGAAATCCTGACGCAGCCATTGGTGTTTGGCTACCCGCCTTACTATCAGGTAGGGTATTCCAAAAACTGGATCAACGGTTCGACGATCACCGCACGCCGGGGCAATAGCGACTCGTTTGTTTTCCCTAGCCTTGTGGTCAAGCCCGGTTATACACTGGGGATCAATTTCCTTACCTGGATCCAGCAAATTCAGCCCAATTTTTCGAACAGCTCTGCTACTCCGGCCATTACCCCGGACGAGGTGCTGGCCGCATTCTCCAAAAACCTTTTTGCGATTGACCTTTCGGACACACAGAAAAACTACCTCATTGATGTGGTCTTTATGAATAACCTGCCAAGGATCGAATGGCGATACGAACTGAATGCCTACCGGAACGCCCCGACGAACGTAAACTCGCAGAATGCCGTAAGAAACAGATGTGCCGCGCTGATGCGATATATGATCAGAATGGCCGAGTATGAGGTGTTTTAATTAGAAATTGTATGAAAAGAAGAGACTTTCTGGCATCAGCCTCAGCCATGACGTTACCTGTAATGGTAAACGGATTTGGCATAACCAGCCTTAGCAACCGTTCATCCCTTGTGCAATCGCTCATGGGTACGGCCGCTGCGGCCACCGACCGCGTCCTCGTGATCATCTACCTGAACGGCGGCAACGACGGGCTCAATACGGTCATTCCGCTTCAATATTACTCCAAATACCAGAGTATCAGAAGCAATATCGCGATACCGCAAAACAAGGTGCTTCCGCTATCGGGCATGGCAGAGGCGGGTTTACACCCCGCGATGACCGGCATGCGGGATATGTACAACCAGGGACGCCTCGCGATCGTTAATTCGGTGTCTTATCCGAATCCTAACCAGTCGCACCATCGGTCGTCGGATATCTGGATGACCGCCACGGACGCCAACCAATATGCCAACAGCGGATGGGCAGGCCGTTACCTCAACTACCGTTTCCCGGGTTATCCTCAAAACTATCCGAACGATCAGATGAAGGACCCGCTGGCGTTGCAGATCGGCGTACTTAATTC
>CBIHPQ010000157.1:0-14132 GCA_966211825.1 uncultured Dyadobacter sp.
ATTGCCATGGCCACAGTTCATGAAACACCACCCCTCTTTGTTTCGGTCGGCGTTTTGCCAAAAATCTTTTTGAATTCCGTACTGAAATACTTGCTGTCGTCAAAACCGATCATCATGCTCACCTCGCTGACGTTATAAACTCCCGAATCGAGCAGCTTTTTGGCTTCATTAAACCGGACTGTTTTCACGAAATCATTGATAGTCAACCCGGTAAGCGACCTCAATTTCCGATACAACGATGATACGCTCATTCCAATCTGCGTAGCAAGCTCATTGACCCCAAAATCACGATCGGAAATATGCTCCTTAACAAGTGAGCTAAGTTTAAGGATGAATTCCTGGTTCTTGTCCTGGGCAATGTTTCTGCTCTCCTGTTGGTCGGTCAAGAGAGACCGGCGGTAACGGTCTTTCAAATCGTCCCGCAGCCGGACCAAATTGCGCACTTTTAATTCAAGAATTCTCGGATCGAACGGTTTAACAAGGTAATCGTCAGCGCCCGAGGCGAGCCCTTCGATGATTTGTTGGTTTTGTGCCCTTGCCGTCAATAACACGACGGGTATATGTGAAGTCGTAATATTCTCTTTCAATTGGCTGCATAACTGCAAACCATTCATATCAGGCATCATGATGTCCGACAGGACGATGTCGGGAAGGTGCTCATTTGCAAGTTGCAAGCCGCGAAGCCCGTTTTCGGCTTCCAACGTATTGAATTCGCTTTCGAAGAGCTCCCTGATAAACACGCGTAACTGGTCGTTATCCTCAATAATGAGGATCGTATTGTCTTTCTTTGCAGAGATGCCATTGTGGGCGGCAGGCAACGTTGCCGCCGTTTCCAATAGCGTGCTGCCAATGTAGTCGCCGTTTTTCGGGGCAATTTGCTCGGGGGAAAAGTGCCGGTTTTCACGCAGCATCCGGATCGTCAACATTGTTGAGCCGGCCATAGTTTCGGTCTCAGCACGGCTTTCGGCAGTAAGGTAGCCGTGATGCTGCTCCACAATGCTCTTGGAAAGCGCCAGCCCGATCCCATAGCCAGGTTTTTCCGAATCCGCCTGATAGTAATAGGTGAATAGTTTCCGCAAATGCTCTGCCGGTATTCCTTTGCCGTTGTCCTGGACGGTAATGCTGACCTCATTGGAGGCTTCTACAACGCGCACCGCTACGCTACCACCCTCCGGTGCGAACTTATAGGCATTGCTGAGCAGGTTATAGAACACCTTCTGCATCTGGGCGATATCCAGCCACAACAATACCGGCGTGTCAGGTTGTACGAGCAACGTGTCAATATCCTTTTCTTTCGAAACATGCTCGAATGCGGCAATGACATTTTTTAGGATTTTGACCACGTCATATTCCTGGACTTGCAGCCGGACCCCGCCGCTTTTGATCTTACGGAAGTCGAGCAGCTCGTTGACGAGTAGCATCAAACGGTCAGAACTGTTTTTGGCATATCCCAAATAATGCTCGACGGATTTGCCATCGTGTGCATGCTGGAAGGCTTTTTGCATCGGCGCTGAAATCAACGAAAGGTGCGTCCTGATTTCGTGGGAAACATTGGTGAAGAAATCAAGCTTAACCTGGTTCAGCGCACTCTCCCTTCGGAATGAGCTTCGGAGCCAGAAAAACCTTGTAACGGCATATACAGTGGCAGCAGTCAGCAGAATATAGGCCAGGTAGGCATACCAGGTTTTCCACCAGGGAGGCAGTATGCTGATTTTCAGGCGAAGCGGATCACGGTTCCAGTAACCATCCCCATTCGCAGCCCGTACGGTGAACACATAATCTCCCGGCGGCAGGTTCATATAGTTAGCAGATTGGCTACCGGTGTAAGTCCAGGTATTGTCGAACCCTACCAGCTTGTAAGCATAGCGGTTTCGTTCCGATCTTGGAAAGCTCAACAGGGAAAAACTGATAGAAAAGATGTTCTGATCATGGTGCAGGGTCAATTCCCGGGTTTGATCGAGGTTTCGCGCCAGCAAACCGGTGTCGTCACCGGCTCTTACCTCCCGGTCCAATAATTTCAGCTGGGTTAATACTAACTGTGACGTGCCGCTCCTTGCTGTCACCTGGTTAGGCGAGAATTGAAAAATCCCTTTGTTGGTCGTAAAATAAAGCATCCCCGACGCACTTTTCACGCTCGACGCGGGCCGCGAAATTCCGTTGAAAGGAAGGCCATCCTGGTAGCCGTAGGTTTGTTGGGTCCGTTTTTCGGGATTGTAGCGTGTCAATTCGGCTTCGGTGGCAAGCCAGAAATAGCCTTCCTTATCTATCTGGATATCTTCGATTTTCGAAAGAGTAATTTTCGGGTCAAGCAAAAATTTGCCTGATGCGTGGTCGAAGCTTTGTAAACCTTGCCGGGTGACTGCCCATATCCTGCCTGCCCCGTCTTCTGCCATTCGCCATACCGCAGCAAAATTTCCGGCACCCCTGCTTTTGTCTGTAGTCAATTCTTTGAAATCGACCGCGCCATGTCTAAGTACAAATGCTTCGTCACCGCCGCCTATCCATATATTTTGCTTCGAATCTTCCAGAATGCTGTGGGAGTAGGTGACAGACTTGTATTTTTTGAACCGGCCCGTATGTTTGTCAAACAATAATGCTCCGAAAGTGCCTATCAGCCAAAATCTGTTCCTCGAATCTTCCAGAATTTCATGCACTCTACCATCGTCCACCGCCTTATCACTTCCAACGGCCACAGTAGGATAATGGTGGTAGGCTCCGGAATTTAGGTTGAAGCTTGTCAGCACCGTGTTTCCTGCTGCCCAGAGCGTATTGTTCCCGTCAATGTAAAAATGATAATAGTCGGAGGAGGGCCGTAATTTCAGGTCGAACGATCTAGTCTGCATCCCCGACGGATCAAATAGGAGCAACTTTTTCTGGTCCTTCCCGATTACCCAAAGTTTGCCATCCCTGCTATTGCCCATCCATGAATTGGCATAGCGAACATCGGAGATGCCATTCACTGTAAAAGGCCATGAAAGGAAACGGGGGGCATTCGGATAGAAATTACTGATGCCAAAATAGTAGCTTCCCAGCCATATCCCGCCCTGCCGGTCCAGACACATGGTTTGAATGTAGTTATCGGCCAGACTGTAAATGTTGCCCGGCTGGTTTCTGTACCAGGTAGTCTTTTGGCTCACAGGATCGAACAAGGCCAACCCGGAATGCGTCGCGATCCAAAGTTTTCCTTTGCCGTCGGGCAGGATGCAGCTTACAACGGGCGCCTCGCCGTCCTGGGCGACGAAACCTTGCATTGGTCTGAATGTTTTCGTCGTTACGTCAAAATGAACAATCCCGCCGGAGCTCGGCCCCAGCCAGATTACGTTCCGTTCATCCAGGTACTGTGTACGAAAATCATTAATCAGCGGCGATTTATTGGCTGAATTGAAACGATAGACTTTTGGAGGATTTCCGTTGGCGGGTACGTGTACCAACCCATTATCGCTTCCCGCCCAGAAATCACCCTGGCTTGTTTGGCTTACCGAAAAAATGTCCTTGTCAAGCCGTTCAAAAGTACGGTGGAGGATATAGGTAACCTTTATTCCCCCTTTTGTAACTGTGATACTGTTCAGGCCGAAAGGCGTCCCCACCAATTTCCGGTGATCGCGGTCTTCCGCTATGAAATAGATGTTGTTGTTGAGTTCAGGGTTGGTGTTGGGCAGATTGTGATCGACGTGCGTAAAATTGTCTGTCTCCCGGTTATACCGATCGAGCCCACCCGTTCCGCCCACCCAAAGGTCACCTTTCGAGTCGCAAAAGACGGCATTCAGCATGTCCGACGAAATGGAGTTCGGATCGGATGAATTATGCAGGTATTTCTTCAGCGTGTGAGAATCATACCGGAACAGCCCCGCGTAGGTGGCAAACCACATGAAGCCCTGCTTATCCTGGACCACCCCTCTGGCATTAGACATGGAACCGACTTCAAGACCGGCCAAGTTCCTGAATGCCTGAGCCTCGGCAAAATGAGTAGTACAGATAATTATAATCACGAGTACTACCCGGCGAAAGACTAACAAAGTTTTCAAAAAACGTGAGTTAAATAATCCAACTATATTGAGCAACCCGATGACGAAGGTGCTCTTACACTCCTACTGAATGCCAGCAAAGTGGTCAATCCTTCATTTAAATCAGCATCATCCCAGTCTGTTTTTTCATGTACTTCAAGATGAGCAGGATAACCAAGAATGTGTGCCGATTTTTTGGAGCCACGTCATCTTTGTTCTACACGATTATTACGAAAATGCTTGCAAGTATATATCTATTTAATTTCTATTCAAAAAAAGTTGTATAAGTCCTGGAAACATCTGACGATGGAGATTGGTTGAACATTTTGCTAACGGCAAATGGTCAAGACTTAGAAATTCTTCTATCTTTTGTAGTTCGCCACCGCGGTTGCAAATAGGAAAGGTAGCCTGGGAAATTCCCAGCTGGCAGGTTTGCAATTATTGACAAAAAAACCTCCTGAAATTGCTAAAAATATCCCCCATGCGTTTGTAAATAAAATTCAATATTTACAATTAATTAGACAACCATAACGAACTATGTCAATACTCGAAAATATTGTTTTTGAGATGACTGATAAAAGGTTTCAAAGGGTTAAGTCATATTCAAAACATCGAACGCCTCCTGAATTAATCTATTCAAATAGATTTTCCTAATATCTATTTTTTGTCATTCGCGCAATTTATTAGGCGATATAATAAGATAGCCCATTGATTATTTATTCTCTTTCTGCCTAAAATACGGGCAGGCATTGTGATCCTTTTTCTAGCTATAAACTTTATCAGCTAAGATTTATGGTTGGTTACAATGACAAAACGAGGCAATCCATTTCATCATTTAAATGAACTTTATCTAATCATCAACCATGAAACAACGATTTACTCGCTTGAATCCTTCGGAAATGTCCAATGCATCCCTATTCAGGAGGACTTTTATTATCGCCATATTTTTGGGCCTCTTAATTCCGTCTCTCTTACTCGCGCAGGACTGTAGTGTAAATGCCGGTGGCAACGCGCTCGTTTGCGGGTCCAGTACCACCCTGGTCGGAGGGATTGAAAACAATGCGGGGCCCGGAGGCCCAACCTGGACATTTGTTTCCGGGCCCGTTACTCCAACGATTGCATCACCCACCCAATTCACCACCAATGTCACAGGCATGACAGTGGACGGAAACTATGTATTTCAACTGAGCCACGCATGCGGTACCGGAACTGCGACCAGTCAGGTGACCATTACCGCGCGTGCGAAACCTGCTTCCTTCACCGCAGGGCCGGACGTTACCGGTATTTGTGCCACAGTCGGTACAACTCCCTTGGCAGGTGTAATACCTGCCGGTTTTACCGGACAATGGAGGTCAGTGAATATCTTTAGCAGAAACAGGTTTGGCACCACAGTATCCACAAACTCTGAATTCAGCAGTACTACTTCTTCAACCCCCACTTTTTCTCTTACCAACAAAGCGAATCACCCAATAGACCCTGCCTATTGGGCTATTTTGAAGATAACCTCGAACGATGGCCTTTGCAGTTACGAAGACACTACGGTCGTAAGATTTGTTCCGAATCCGATAATCGTTCCACCTGCCACAAAAACAGTATGCCGTAATCCTGAATCGACAGACGATTTTATTGACCTGCTAGCGGCTTCACCTCTTTTCAATACCAATTACGCTGGTTCGGCCGGGACGGTGGCAAATGGCACAACCATCACTGTAAATCCAATTGTTCAGCCGGCAGGGGGTAATATCAGTTTTAATCGCCTGGATGATGTGAGAAGAATGTACTTCAATGGCATGAATGTTGACGGGTTGTACCGGTTTACTTTAACAGTAAGCAATACCTGCGGTAACTACACAACACCTGAAATTGCTTTTACCTATACAGGCACCCAACCTCATCGGGTTAACTTCCAGGTTGCCGGGCACCCTGAACAAATGGTTGCATATTCTTTCGGCGGGTCGGGTGGAGAGGTGCATTGCAGCGACAAAGTGGGTTCTACTACGCCCGAAACATTCTACTTTGATGTCGACGCTTTGGATAATGCCGCGACCGTTACAACAGCGGTTACCTCCACTGGTATCAACCCTCCGGGCGGTGCTCCCGCTTCCATAGTTGTGAGCGGTACCGGAACAGCAAACAGAGTAGCCACAGTGACCCCTCCGGCAGGTGGCTGGCAGGTTGGAACTTATAGGTTCAATATCACTACAAGCTTCTCGGGAAACTGTGGAAGAGTGCAGGATTACTACATCCATATTTCAGACAGCAGCAGACCAAACGTAGCAGTGGCCGACCAGAGCGTTTGCTATCCGGGAACCGGGGCCATATCTGCCAATATCCCTCTGCCGGCAGTTTACCAGGGTGTGGTTAACAGCAGTTACTTTCAGGATTTTTCTGGGGTTTACAATTTTACTGTGGTATCCAAGCCGGCTGGCTCCGGGGAGCCAACCTATGGTACGGCGAACCAACGGGCGACGACGCTTACCAGTACCACGATCGGTAATTTGACCACTGCCGGAGACTATGTGTTCAGTATCACGGCAGCACCCACATCTGGTAGTTCAACAGGTGCATTTTTGGCTGCGGAATATGCTTGTTCAGGGACATCGCTTACCAATACCTTTACCATACATGTAGAGAACCTGGTCAATGCAAATGCTGGTAGCGACGTATCCATTCTATGCCCAAACACCGTATCCCTGCTCGGAAATTCTCCCGGTGCAGGCAGCGGACAATGGGTACTGGTATCATCACCAGCAGGGTCCACTCCTGTTTTCACAAATGCAACCAGCCCTTCCACCAGCGTTACAGGTTTGACCGAGGAAGGTAATTATGAATTTTCGTGGCAGATCACTTCACCATTGGGTGGATGTACAAGCACAGATAATGTAATCATTAACAGAGTTTGTGGCCCGGCAATAAATATTCCTGGCCAGGTATGGATAGATGCTGACGGCGATGGTGTGACAGATGCAGGTGAAGGCGGCGTCGCCAATGGCTTGTGGGCCAATTTACTAGATCCTTCCGGTAATGTAATAGCGTCGGTTCAAATACAGCCCGACGGCTCATATAACCTGGAGATACCCAAAAGTGTTCTGACAGCATCGGGCAATTATTCCATAGCATTAACAAATAGCAGCCAAATTCCCGGCACGAATATTACCACAGGAGATACGCCTCTCAACAACTACCACTACACCGGTACGAACCGCGGTGGTACCACTTCTGTTGATATAGTAAACCAGACAGGTCTTTTAGCCATTGGAGATTTAAGCACAGTAGCAGCCGGAACTACCACGAATCCGGTAAACTTTGGAATTGACCAGGAGCCGGATACCAGCCCCGTATCACATGTTTTAACCAGCCAGCCGGCTGTCAACGATGAAATTTTGCTGGATGGCATTGCCGGTCCGTTGCCGATAGGTAACGACCCCGAAGATGGTGCCTATACCGGTGGTGCAGGCGCTACAAACGATCCCCGGGGCGTGGTAATTACTTCATTGCCGACTCATGGCGAATTGTGGTACTATGGTTTTGGAACGCCCGTTCTGGTATCAGCGACAGATGTAGCCACTGGCGTTTTGTGTCCTGATCCTTCATTATTTAGTGTCATACTTACGGGCTCAGGTTATACCAGTACTACTTTTGAGTATGCTTATGTTGATGCAGCCGGGGTAGTAGATCCTACACCTGCCAGTTATACGATTAGCTGGGAAAAGCCGCTGCCGGTCAAACTGGTTGACTTCGTTGCGCAATTGGAAAGCAATGTGGCCATATTAGCATGGAGTACGGCCCAGGAGGAGAACAGCGACTACTTTGAGGTAGAGCATAGCATCGACGCGAAACACTGGACGGCACTGGGCAGAGTCGCTGCCAAGGGAGAGAGTAGCGTACACAAGGATTATGGTTATGAACATGCTGATTTAAACGGAGGACTCAATTACTATCGTCTAAAGATGGTGGACAAGGACGGAACGTTTGCCATGAGTTCGATCCGCACCTTGCGGCTGGATAATTCCGGGCATGTTTCGGTTTATCCAAACCCTGCATCCGACCGCTTTGTGCTCAAAGAGATTGACCTCAGTAAAGTAAAATCGGTGAAGGTTCTAAACACGGCAGGAATAACAGTATGGGAGCATGAAGGTATCTTGTCCGGTCAAGGTATTAAAATAAGCCTCGCAGACGGCCTGTACCTGGTGCGCATCGAGAAAACTGACGGAAGCAGAGAAACACTCAAACTCGTGGTGAGTAAATGACCATCAACGATTGCTCCGTTGAGTTTTGACCGGGAGAGCACCATGTGAATCTTCTTTTAAAAGGATGGGGTGTGTCTTCTACGGACACACCCCATCTTTGGTACTGGCCGTATCAGACAAACTAGTTAAGCAAAACCTATTATTGTATCTTTACTGCATCATGCGTATTTGCAGCACCCGTACTACATATACTCACGTGTGCACCTAACATTAATCGTTGCCATAACCAGTGGCCTGCTTGAATTACCTTTGCTTTTTTTTTAGCTGTGCCGTGACGGCAATTTTTATCATTCCCCGCTGTAACGCCCAATCGGAAACGTTGGAGAAGGTTCAAGGATACAATATCACGCATTTTACCGACGAAAATGGCTTGCCACAAAATAGTGTCAAGTCAATTGTCAAAGATAAGAGGGGCTACATTTGGATGACGACCGAGCGCGGACTCATACGCTATGATGGCCACCGGCTCGTTAAATTCGACCAGTTCGGTGATTCCTATGCCAGCAGAAATATGTATGGCTTTCAACTACATCCCTCCAACCCGACGAGCGAGCTACTGGCGATGACACACGAGGGCAAATGGATCCGGATTGCCAACGGGGAAGCGCGAATCGATCCCAGGTTCAAGGGGTATCCCGCGTATGAACCCTCGAAAGACCCCGCCGCTCGCGAGGACCCGGTCATACAGAGTCTGCCATTTGTGTTTGAAGATCAGTATCGCAACATACTTTCCAGGTTCATATCTATCTACCCCTTCCCGGCAAGCGCACATTTCACCTACCATCGCGACGTTGTAAGCTACTACCATAAGAACAAATTGGTCAAGCGTTTCTCTTTTCCAAATGCGAGCAGTTTCAATTTTTTCCGGCTAGGCAGTGACCTGTATTTCTTGGACAAAGGGCTAAATCTTTCTCAATTTCCTTCTGCGGGAAGCGACTCTTCGGTCCACAAAATCGCCATTGAAGGAGAAATGCTGCGGCACAAAACACTAGCCCGCCCTGATGATTTTATCATTTTCTGGAATAATATATCAGAACAGGTCTTCGTATTGTTTGATAAAAGCCTATATCTGCTAAGCAAGAGCAAGTCAGGTGCTATCGGCAGTAAGATGATCCTAAATGGTTTTGATCTACGGAAGCACTCGATAAAAGCAGTTTATTACGATCATCTGCTTCAACGCGTCTATATTGGAAGCCCCCTTGAAGGTCTTTACATTGCAGATAAACAGCCATTCTATTCCGTTAGTGACCCCGAATCAAAAGGAAGCGGTTTGTATGGTCAAACATTGTTAGGCGGCAATCAAATCCTTACCCCGGACGGTAATATCTTTAAGAAAGAACCGGCTTCAGGCGCAGTAGTAATGGGGCGGATGCAACTCCTGGCCAAACTTGTGAATTGGGATCGTATAAGCGTACTAAAAAGTACATCCGGTCATATCTGGGCAAAACAAGGAGAGGAAATTTTTCAATTTGATAGCACAGCAAACAACCTGATATCGAAATGGCTGATAAAAGGAGGCGTAACCAACCTGTATGAAGGACACAAAGGCCGGATTTGGATCGGTACCACAACCAAGGGGCTATATTATTTAGACCCAGGCCAGCGGAAAGCCAATCCTTCCCCTTTCCCATGCAAAATTTTACCCCGGATCTCCTGGATACAGCACCAGACTGCGGATCTTCTCTGGATAGGCACCGGCAAGGGATTATACCGCCTGCACCTGCCGACGGGCAAACTTTCCACGGTTGCCGGACTTGAAAATATCTACATCCGTAGCCTGCACATACCCAAAGGCTTAGGGGAGGTATGGATAACCACCTATACCAGTGGTTTTTTCCTTCTGAAAGAAAACAAGCTGACAAGATTTCCATTAGATAAGCAGCAGCATCTGGCCAGTGCTCACTGCATCTTCCAAGACAAGAAAGGCTTTTTCTGGGTACCCACTAACCGGGGCTTATTTCAAATCAAAAAAAGTGATTTGCTAGCTTACGCTGAAAAGCCGTTTATACCTTATTATCACTACTATGCAAAAAATGCCGGATTCAAAACCAATGAATTTAATGGCGGGTGCCAGCCCTGCGCGATTAGAATGGCTGATGGCACAGTATCTTTCCCTTCGATGAACGGCCTTGTCTGGTTTGTTCCCGAGCAAGTGAAACCTGAACTGCCCGACGGGCGGATATTCGTCGATAATCTGAATGTCCGCGGCAAAGCCCTGGACCCTAACCTGAAACAGATTTCTGTTCCGGCCAACACTTCGGAGATCGATTTGAAAGTTAGCACGCCCTATTTTGGAGATCGGTATAATCTGAACATGTCATACAGGGCTTTCAGGGACGGAAAGCCGACATCACACTGGAAGGATCTTGGTGAAAATACGACTATATCAATCCCTTTCTCAGAGGGGGGCAAGTACTCGGTCAGCGTCAGAAAATTGAATGGATTCGGACCTGACAGCTATGAATACAACAACTTAAATGTCTTCGTAGCTAAACAATGGTTCGAAACCTGGTGGTTTAAGGTGATTTCGGCCCTCGGTATACTAGCATTGTTTTATCTTATTTTAAAACTGAGGACCAGGGCAGTAAAGAAACAAAACCAGTTACTGGAAAAAAAAGTAAACGAACGCACCCTTGATTTGGAGCAAACATTAAGGGTTCTCAATAATTCAGAGAAAGAGCTCGCGCAGCAAGTTAAACTGCACATCCATGTAATTGCCTCTATCTCGCACGACATTCGTACGCCTGTCAGACACATGTCCTATGCACTCGAGCACAGTGCCCGCTTAATTGAAGAGCGAAAGCTTGAAAGCGCCGTGACATTTCTTCAACAGTTAAGTCAAGCTGTCGGTAATATGTATCAGATGGTTGACAATTTGGTCAATTTCATCAAGCCAGAGATAAGTGGCGTATCCAATGCCATGACACAGGTGGCGCTTGCCGAGCTGGTCAAAGAGAAAATTTTGCTATTTGAACAGATAGCGGCAGCGGATAACGCCCATATCGAAGCAGACATAGCTAATCAGGAGACGATTTTTACTGATCCGAAGTTGTTGGGCATTATCATCCACAACCTGATCGACAACGCGATCAAAGTTAAGCATGGTAACACCCTACGAATTTACATAAAGCGCTCGCCTTCGGAATTACGCCTTATTTTTGAGGACAAGGGTCCAGGTATGCCTGCGGAACTTGTGAGATGGCTCAATGCCCCTGTTTCTGACGAAGAATCCTCTTTGCCAGCCGGTTACGAAGGTCTGGGGTTGCTGCTTCTGAAACAAATCTCCAAAATTCTACACGTGGATTTGGACGTCACAAATTGTCCGGGAGCAAGTATCCATTTGATATTCAAGAAAGAGATTGTAGGCTAACGTATTTTTTATTTTCTAGTACCATCCTGATTGCATTGGCGGCCTCCTGGTCAAAGCTGTTTTTATGCAGGAACCCGTTTGCACCGCCGAGTAGGTAGATCGGTGCGTTCGTCAGTTCGTCACGTTCCGAAAATGTTTGGCAAAAAAGTAGACTCCGTACAAACGGGTTATTTCTGTTCTATTTTTTAGGTATTGGATTCGGTAGCATTGCATTGTCCACCGCAATGTTGTAAAGATGGAAAAACAAACACTGATTTCGAGAAGAGTATGTTCAAAATGAAAGCATACATGGAAACCTTGACATCCCCTGAAACAGCACCGTATCGCTTAACCGATCTAACGAAGTATTTTCTCAAACTTGGAACATTAGGTTTTGGTGGGCCGGTAGCGCTTATCGGATATATGCACCGTGATCTGGTTGAAGACCGTCAATGGATTACCGAGGACGAATACCGCGAAGGCTTGGCACTAGCGCAACTCGCCCCAGGCCCGCTTGCGGCACAGCTGGGTATTTATCTGGGCTACGTACACCACGGAGTCTGGGGAGCTACGCTTACCGGTCTGGCTTTTGTGCTTCCGTCGTTTGTGATGGTCGTACTACTTGGAATGGCGTATAAGCTGTATGGTGGCCTTGCATGGATGCAATCCGTATTTTATGGCGTAGGCTCGGCGGTAACCGGTATCATTACGCTGAGCTGCTACAAGCTCACGATTAAGTCAGTTAGCAAGCTGGAAACTACGGCCATTAGAAACCGGTGGCTCTTGTGGCTCTTCTTCATTGTAGTGGCAGCGGTGACTGCAATAACCCAGCGGGAAGAAGTATGGCTATTTATCATTCTCGGGCTGATTTACATGACCATTAAAGCGCCGCCAAAATGGCTCAGGAAGCCGTCCGGTTCTTTATCTGTAGCACTATTGGCCACAACTGGTTTCTGGGACTTTGATGGTAACAAACTCTGGCAGCTCGGGGTTTTCTTCACCCAGGCGGGTGCATTTGTTTTTGGAAGCGGACTGGCAATTATCCCTTTCTTACAAGCCGGAGTCGTGGGAGAAATGGGCTGGCTTAACGAGCAGCAGTTTTTGGATTCGGTGGCAGTGGCGATGATCACACCCGGTCCCGTGGTCATCACTGTCGGGTTTATTGGCTTTCTGGTATCTGGTTTCGCAGGTGCGAGCGTGTCAGCGATAGGTGTATTCCTACCTTGCTTTATATTCACCGTCTTGCCCGCGCCGTATTTTAAGAAAATATCAAAGAATGAAAGTATTAAGGCCTTTGTTGACGGCATTACCGCAGCCGTAGTAGGTGCATTGGTAGGATCGGTCTTTGTCATTGCTACCCGTTCCATCGTAGACACAGGATCTGCCCTTATCGCTTTGGCGTCGATTCTTGGTTTGATTTACGTAAAGAAGTTGCAAGAGCCTTACATTATCCTGGCAGCGGCCGTAGTCGGCTATTGCCTCAAAACCTATCTATAAAATCTTGTCTCGTAAGATAAAAGATATTTGCTAGCACTCATCTTACTTTTTCTATCCCTGGCTGCTCAAAAGCAGGTTGATAAACACTGTGTCGGCTGGCTGGGTTATTTCAACCAGAATAGCTAACTGACAAATAGGGACAGCCTTTGCCAGTCCCTAGTGAGCCAAACATAAGTTGGAGCATGGATTTTGTTTCTGACGCCCTTATGAATAAACGCAAGATCCGAGTGCTGACCGCAGCGACGGCCGCAATTCTGGATGATTATAGTCGGGAGGTACTGGCAGAATGTTAGTCTGAAAATTCACGTTCGCGAGACAGCGCCACCTTCCAACAGCTCATTCAGCGCTAATGTAACTTTCCCGAGGAGAAGAACCTTACTGACTGAATAATCAAAAGCGGAAACAACCCCGCCGCCAATATTAATCCCAAAGACAGCCAATTCAGGTCCTGCAATGAGAGCATTTGCCTTATAAAAGGGATATAATAGGTGGCCAACAGGATCAGGATACACAATGCATGTGCCTGCCAAATGAATTTGTTCCGGATAATTTCATTGCCAAAAAACTTTCCTTTTCCCGAATACAAGTTGAAAACATGCAGCAACTGCGCCAGCGACAAAGCGTAAAAAGTAACCGTATTGCCTTCCTGGTGGCTCAATCCCAGCTGGCTTGTTCCCAACCAAAATACGCCTAAAACACTGATCGTTATGACCAGCGCATAATAAGCGATCCTGCGCCAGTCTTTCCATTCGAGCACTGGCTTTTTCGGATCTCTGGGCGGGAATTGCATGAGTTTATCATTCTCCTTGCCCACACCCAATGCAAGGGCCGGGAATACATCGGTGACGATGTTGATAAAAAGGATTTGCAAGGGCAACAACGGGTTACCCACATTTAAAAAACCCGCAAAAGTGACGACGAAAATCTCGCTCATATTACAGGAGAGCAGGAAGACAATAAACTTTCTGATATTCTCGAAAATGACGCGTCCCTGGCCGATGGCTTTCACAATAGATGTAAAAGAATCGTCCT
>CBIHPQ010000158.1:0-14095 GCA_966211825.1 uncultured Dyadobacter sp.
TGGCCCACAAACTTGCTCCGAAGCCCCTGGATTGCCGAAATGGCTTCCTCATAAGTGATGACAAAAAGCTGTTTTTCTGATACTCCTTCAATTCCCAGCGCTTGATGGTCGTACCTGTCGAGGATATCAAGTGCATAAGCATAGTCCGTCACCACTTGAATGAGGCCTGTTGCTTCAGCCGCAGTGAGTTCTTTGCGCTGGATGACGTTAGCGAGTAAGCCAACTGTCTTTTTCAAGTTTGCCAGCTGATCGGATTTTAACTTTTCCTGTACCGAAAAGCCTTTGATCAGGTAATCCTTCAAAACCCGGTTAGCCCAAATCCTGAATTGTGTTCCTTGTTTGGACTTCACACGATAGCCGACAGAAATGATCGTATCCAGACTATAGACCGCAATCGGCTTGTCCGAAAAAGCAATGTGCAATTTTTGCACATTGCTTTTTCGATCCAGCTCATCTTCTTTGAAGACGTTGGAAATATGCTTCGAAATCACAGACCTTTCCTTTCCAAACAGCTCCGCCATCTGCGCCTGTGTTAACCAGACGGTATCGTTCTGCAACTGTACCTGTAAGGACATTTCGCCTTTTTCCGATTTGTACAAAAGGACTTCACCCTGAGTTTTGACCGCTTGTGTTGCCATGGTAGTATCACTTTTAGTTAAAAGTTTTACTACTGTTACGACATGACACGTAAATGGTAACAGCTTGTAGAAGTCAGCGCATCACCCAAAAACTCTGTAACGCCTCCCCACAATTCTGTAACACTTAGCTGCCCTCAGCGGCCGATATTTGTAAAACAATAAACCACATAGCCTATCCGCCCGAAGCGGGAGATTTTAGTAACCATGGAAACTTTGCAATTCAAAACCAATATCAAATGCGGCGGATGTATCGCTACTGTTACACCATTTCTGAATGGGGATGAAAATGTTGAAAACTGGGCGGTCGATCTTGAAAGTGCGGATCGTGTACTGAAAGTTGAGACAAGCCATTCGCCTGAAGAAATTGAGCAGCTGATCAAAAAGGCTGGGTATGTAGCCGAGAAAATCGCCTGATAATTAGTACTTTTGGCCCGGAATCTGTGTTTCGGGCCACATCATTAGCCTGAAAATCATTTACCGGCAGCATTCATCAAGTATCCGCATGAAAAACAAACTGCATAGATCGATCACCATCCTGATGGCATTCCTGGTTCTGCTCAGCAGCACCGGATTTGTGCTGACAGAGCGCCAATGCGCGATGATGGGTGAAAAAGCAATGCAGCTTGCCGGTCAATCCAAATCCTGCAAACCCAAGGTCGTTTCTTCCTGCTGCGCCAAAAGTGCGGAGTTGAAAATGGCCAAGGGCACATTCTTCAAGAAAACAGCCTGCTGCAAGGAAAGTCAAAAGCTCCAAAAACTGGAAGTCGCTTCGGTAGACTCGCAATTACTCGCGAAACTCCTCAAATCGGTGGCCACCGGCGTTACCTGGTCGGTAACAAGGTTCCAGTTCATCCGGTCCGAATGGGCGGTTCCGGCACCTTTATTTTCTCCCGATATATCCTTCTCTTCCCGTCTTCATGGGAGAAGTATGCTCGCCTTTATCCAGTCGTTCCTGATCTGATATCATTGAATAACAGCAATTTAATGTAAAACTGCCTGCATTTCGCCTGCCGGTTTTAGCAGTGAATCTCTTATTTCAATGAATCCATGAAATCATGAACAAATACCTTTTGGGAGGACTATTTCTACTCATATCCTTCTGCATTAACGCACAACGTATAACCGGGTCGGTCAACGAACAGGAACCGCAAACTAAAAGCCTGAAACCCATTACCGGCGCCAACGTGTACTGGTCCGGGACGACCCAGGCAACGGCTACCGACGAAAACGGGCGGTTCAGCCTGCCGCGGTCGGCACAGTCGGCTTTGCTCGTGGTGAGCTTCGTCGGGTTTCGGAACGATACCATCAAAATCGGGCAGGAAAGCGAATTGCAGGTTGTGCTCCGGAGCGACCAGACGCTCGACGAGGTGGTAGTGCGGGCCGGAAATACTTCCATCGACCGGTTGTCGCCGCACCAAACCGAAATCATCACCACCCGTGCATTGGCGAAGGCCGCCTGCTGTAACCTATCCGAAAGCTTCGAAACCAATGCATCCGTTTCCGTTTCGTACAGCGACGCCGTGACCGGTTCCAAACAAATACAAATGCTCGGTTTGAATGGCACTTACATTCAGACGAACGTCGAAAACATCCCTTCGATCCGCGGACTGGCGTCCACATTCGGGCTCAATTTTATCCCCGGAACCTGGATACAGTCGATCGACGTAGGCAAAGGTGCCGGTTCCGTTGTGAATGGTTATGAGTCGATGACCGGGCAGATCAATGTAGAGCTTCAAAAGCCTGATACGCAGGAAAAATTGTATTTGAATACCTATATCAACAATTTCGGCCGCGGAGAGGTGAACCTGAACCTTGCCCACCAACTGAGCAAAAAATGGAGCACCGGGTTGCTTACCCACGGCAGCACATTGCGCAACCGCATCGACAAAAACGGCGACGGCTTCCTCGACCTCCCGCTTTATACCCAATACAATGCTATTAACCGCTGGAAATATCAGGGCGACAAAGTCATGGCCCAGTTTGGCGTGAAAGCACTTTATGAAGACCGGCTGGGTGGCCAGAAAAACTTCGAGCGTGAAATGAAAGGCACTACGCAGGCGTACGGCTTCGGTGCGAAGGTGAACCGATATGAGTTTTTCTCCAAAATCGCACGACTGTTCCCGGAGCAACCGTACAAAGGGCTGGGACTGATCCTGAATGCTTCACTGCACGATTCGAAATCCTATTTCGGCCTTAATAATTATGATGGTACCCAAAAAACCTTGTATGGAAACCTGATTTACCAGTCGATTATCGGCAACACCAATCACTACTATAAGGCGGGAATCAGCTATATGCTGGATAATTATGATGAAATCTACAAGGATATCCGCCTGAAAAGGAACGAATCGGTGCCCGGCGCCTTTTTTGAATACACCTATAATTACCTCGATAAATTTGTGATGGTGGCCGGCGGTCGCGTCGATTTCCATAACCTTTACGGTACGCAGTGGACGCCGCGCCTGCATTTGAAATACAGCCTCACCGACCAAACGACCGTGCGCGCATCGGCAGGCCGGGGGTTCAGGGTAGCTAACCCGCTGGCGGAGTATTACGGCAACCTGGTGAGCTCCCGCAATGTGGTTTTCCGCGAAGCGATACGGCCGGAAGTGTCATGGAATTATGGCGCCAGCGTCACGCAGGAGTTCAAAATCGGAGAAATGAGCGGAAATTTCATCATGGATTTCTACCGGACAGATTTCGAAAACCAGCTGGTGGCCGACATGGAAGATCCGCGCTACATTCGCTTCTATAACCTCGAAGGAAAGGCCTATGCCAACAGTTTCCAGGCCGAAGCGAACCTCACGCCGATCAAACGCCTGGAATTGAAACTCGCCTACCGCCTCTTCGACGTGAAACAGACGATCCGAAATGTGTACGACGAAAATACCTTGCAGCCCAGAATGATGGTAAGCCGCGACAGGGTGCTTTTCAATGCCGGGTATGCCCTGCCCTATGACAAATGGAAGTTCGACGCTACCGTGCAATGGAACGGCAAACGGCGGCTGCCCTACATGGGCCACGTCCCCGACCACCACGTTCCGACCGACCTGACGTCGACCAATGCGCCATCATTTTACAATTTCAATGCGCAAATAACCCGTACATTCCCGAAATGGGACATTTACCTGGGCGGCGAGAACCTCGCTAACTTCCGCCAGAAAAACCCGATAATGGGTGCCAGTGAGCCGTTCGGACAGCATTTCGATGCCGGCATGGCCTGGGGACCGGTAGTAGGACGAATGATTTATGCGGGAATGCGTTATAAGATTGTACGGTAGTTTTGAAAGAATGGAGGAAAGGGATGAGGGTTAATGGGAGCTAAATTGATTTTTGTATGAAATTATATATTAAAAATATGGTGTGCGACCGCTGCAAGCGGGTGGTGCGGGAAGAACTGAATGCGCTGGGAATCGACTTGAATTTTGTTGAGCTGGGCGAGGTGGAGACCGTGGCGGAAGTGGATGCCGACAAGTTGAAAGAGGTGAAAGCAGTATTGGAAACGAGTGGTTTTGAACTGCTCGACGACCGTCGGCTAGCATTGGTGGAGCATATCAAAACGCTCGTGATCGACGAAGTCCAGAACCTGAAAGGGAACAAGCCTGCGCAGAAGAATTTTTCGGATTATTTGTCGGAAAAGATCGGCTATGAATACTCGTACCTGAGCAACCTGTTTTCTTCGGAAACCGGGCAGACGATCGAGCAATATATCATCGCCCAGAAAGTGGAGAAAGTGAAAGAATGGCTCTCCTACAACGAACTCACTTTGAGCGAAATAGCCTGGCGGCTTTCTTACAGCAGCACGGCGCATTTGAGCAACCAGTTCAAAAAAGTGACCGGTATGACACCCGGAGAGTTCAAAAAAGGCGCTTTACAGCGTACAGCGCTCGATCAGGTAGGATCCTAGAAATCGTTATTTAATTAATATAAAATATACATTATCAAGAACTTGCTAAACTTCAACTGTATGAACAAAGTCATTATCGGCTCGCTACTATTCCTATCCATGGCCTGCTCGGGAAACAAATCTGAAAAAGAGGCTACCACCGAAACCCACGCCGTAAGTGAGAAAAAGTATGCCTGCCCAATGCAATGCGAGGGTGAAAAAACCTACGCCGAGGCCGGCAAATGCCCGGTTTGCAAGATGGAATTGCAGGAAGTAGCGCTGGCTGAAACCGATTCAACAGCACATCAGCATTGATTTTAAACTTATCAGATCATGAAAACAACCATTTTAAGCATCATCACAGCCCTTTTTCTGGGCCTGAATATCGCCGTCGCCGACGGTACCAAGGAGGTTAAGATCAAAACTTCGGCCGTTTGCGAAATGTGCAAAGCGCGCCTGGAACGTAACCTCGGACTTTCGAAAGGGGTGAAAGAATCGAATCTCGATCTTTCCAACAAGGTGATCACCGTGAAATACAACCCGTCGAAAACCACCCCCGAAGCCATTAAGGCGACGATCAACGGCACCGGCTACGACGCCGACGAGCTGCCTGCAAGCCAGAAAGCGCACGACAAACTCCCAAGCTGCTGCCGCAAAACCGCCGCAGCACACTAGTCACGAAATTTTTTCATCATGCTTCTCAACAGACTTATTTTGATGACCGCCGGAATGGTGGCCACCGTGGCAGCGGCTGTCACACTCCCCGCATTCGCCCAACACGAGCACCATCAGGAGCCTGCGAAAGACACCGTCAGCCATGACATGCACGATATGAAAAGCATGGATCATGCGAAAATGGACCACAATGGCCCCTCGCACATGACCCACAGCTTTTCGCTGAGCCTGCCCATGACCCGAAATGGCTCGGGTACAGGTTGGCAGCCGGACGCTACGCCCATGTACGCCTATATGAAGCACGGTAGCAAATGGAACTACATGCTTCACGGGAGCATTTTTCTCCGCTACACGGCCCAAAACTTCAATAATGATGGCAAAAAGGGCTCCGATTCGAAGTTCAGCGTGCCCAACTGGTTCATGGGAATGGCCCAGCGGCAGGTAGGCAAAAATGGCCTGCTTAACCTCCGCGCCATGGTTTCCCTCGACCGGATCTTCGATGGCGGAGCGGGTTATCCGTTGCTTTTCCAATCCGGCGAAAGCTGGAAAGGCCAGCCGCTCATCGACCGCCAGCACCCGCACGACGTCATTTCAGAGCTTTCGGTGGCCTATACGCAGCGGATCAATGACAAGCTCGACCTGACGATCTACGCAGGCTACCCCGGCGAGCCGGCACTTGGCCCTACGGCGTTTATGCACCGGATGTCGGCATTCAACAATCCCGATGCCGTGCTTGGGCACCATTGGCAGGACGCTACCCACATTACATTTGGCGTGGTGACGGCGGGTATCCGCTACGGAAAGTTCAAGCTGGAAGGCTCTTCGTTTACCGGCCGCGAGCCGGACGAAAATCGCTTTGATTTCGACAAACCGCGCTTCAACTCTTACAGCTACCGGCTACTGTTCAACCCGTCGGCCAACTGGGCATTGCAGGTTTCGAGAGGTTTCATCAAGAGCCCTGAACCATTGCATTCAGACGAGGACGTGAACCGTACGACAGCTTCCGTGCAGCATTCGGGTAATCTGGGAGGAAAAAACAGATGGATTTCCTCGACACTTGTGTGGGGCCTCAACGACGCCGGGGAGCATCACAAGGAAAACTCGGTACTCGCGCAATCCAACCTGCAACTTGACAAATGGGCCATTTACGGGCGTTATGAGTGGGTTCAGAAAAACGCCGGCGAATTGGGGCTGCCCGTCTTTGACGGCGAACCTGGCTCGTTAAGACTGCCTGTCTCCATGTTTTCGCTCGGTCTGAACCGCCAGATCGCTTCATTTAAAAACACGTTGCTCCAAGCGGGAGGGCAGCTCAGCCTCTACAAACCCGATCGCCTGCTGGATAACATTTACGGCAAAACGCCCCTTTCCGGACAGGTTTACCTGCGCATTACGCCCGGGCTCATGCGTATGTAAGCAGTCTTTTTTAGTAGTTTTGGTTTTAATTTAAACTAAAATCACTACCGTGGCCTGGTACCATACCTATTTCAAAGGACTCCCACAACGTGCCTGGAAATTGCACCAGGACGAAGAATACACCGACTACGAGGTTGATTTCCTGCGGGATGTACTCGAAATAACGCCCGACAGCAAGGTACTGGACCTGCTTGCAGGCTACGGCCGGCACGCTTTGCCCCTCGCGGAACAAGGCACCGCATTGACCTGCATCGATATTTCCCAGGAATATTGTGAAGAATTACAGACGATCAGCAGCCAGCAGCAATTGCCGGTAGAAGTGATCTGCGCCGATGTGCTGAACTATGCCCTGCCCGAAGGCCAATTTGATGCCGCGTATTGCTTTGGAAACAGTTTCAGTTTTTTCCCGAGGGCTGAAATGCAGCAGTTTATCAAACAAATTGCATTTGCACTAAAACCCGGCGCGCCCCTGGCTATCCACACCGAGAACCTGGCCGAAAGCATTCTGCCCAATTTCCAGACACGGAACTGGATGCCTGTGCAGGAAGAAATGGTTTACCTCGCCGAAAACGAGTACCGGGCCGAAGGCGGCTACATTGAAGCCGAGCAGACGTTCATCGCCGGGCCAGAAAAAGTGACCCACAGCGTGCGCCAGCACATTTATACGCTCGGAGAGCTTACTTATATGTTCGAATTGGCGGGCATGCTCGTAGTAGGCACATTCAGCAACCTCGAAGCCGATCCCTTTCTGCTCGGCGACGAGCAATTGTACCTTGTAGCACGCAAACAATGATCAATGCGGGAGCCGCGCACGGAGGAGTCCGTAAACCCAGGTTCCCGCAATGGCACTCAACAATGTAACGGCCACGGCCGGGAAACCCGCACCGATTTGTGCAAACAGCGGTCCCGGGCACGCGCCTGTAATGGCCCAGCCTATGCCGAACAGCAGCCCGCCATAAATTTGCCCCTTATCAAAAACCTTGGGCGCAATGCTCACCTGCTCACCGGATAATGTCCTGATATTAAACCTTTTGATCAATAACACTGATATTAACCCCACTGCAACAGCCGAACCGATCACTCCGTACATGTGAAACGAATCGAGCCGGAACATTTCCTGAATGCGAAACCAGGACACGATTTCGGCCTTCACAAAAACAATTCCGAAGATTACCCCGACCAGCAGGTATTTCAGATTGGCTGTAAAACCTTCGGCGGACTGCTGCCGGTTTGCACCATCGCAGCCGTCCATTTTGATAGCGTCGAAATCGGGATGCTCCGGTTCGGCGAGCGGGGAATGCTGATTAAATTTTTCCATTGATGCTTGATATTGAAGAAGCCGCTTATCTGACCAGATCGAGTAACAGCGGAAGTATCAAATGCGTACAGGCAAACCCGCCGATCATAAAACTGACCGTGGCAACCAGCGACGGCCATTGCAGGTTGGAAAGCCCCATAATCGCGTGCCCGGACGTGCAGCCACCTGCATAACGCGTTCCGAAACCGACCAAAAAGCCGCCTAATACGAAGAATATCAAGCCTTTTAACGTGAACACATTACTGATCGCGAAAATGTCCGCCGGCATCAGTCCCGAGAAGTCCGTTACGCCTAAGGTTGCCAGCGTCTGCTTTGTATCCTCCGAAACGACGATAGCATCCGGGTTGCCCAATGCAAAATTCCCGACAAGCCCGCCTATCGCAATCCCGGCCACGAAAAACAGGTTCCAGGCCTCCTTTCGCCAGTTGTATTTAAAAAAGGGCAACCCGGCCGGAATCACCGCCGCACAGATATGCCGCAACGACGACGAAATCCCGAACGACTTATTCCCCAACAAAAGCAAAACCGGCACCGTAAGGCCAATCAACGGCCCGGCAACGTACCATGGCCACGGCTGTTTGAGAAGTTCGAGAAAACCCATTGTTAACATATCGGATTTATATAGTATTATAGCTAAAAAGAAACGTTGTGATTCAACGTTTCCATATTCAAAGTATTTGTTTCTCCAATCTACAAATAATCAGCCAAATATTACGCCTCGGCCAAAACGGGGACGTTGGTTTTGGCTACTGCGCCGTAGCCTCCTTCGATGTTGACTACGTCTTCGATGCCCCGAGATTTAAGGATTGAGGCGGCGACCATGGAACGGTAGCCGCCTGCGCAATGAATATGCAGCTTTCGGTCCTTGGGGAATTCGGGCATGAGGTCGTTGATGTAGTCCAAAGGCAGGTTCCGGGCTCCTTCAATATGTCCGGAAGCAAATTCATCGGGCTTGCGAACGTCGATTACTTCCACATCTCCAGATTCGAAACGGGTTGCAAACTCCTCGGCGCTCACCGATTCGACGGTGTCCGTTTCCTTTCCTTCTTGTTTCCAGCTATCGAAACCGCCATTCAAGTACCCGATCGTATGGTCATAACCCACCCTTGCCAGGCGTGTCACGACTTCTTCCTCCTTACCCGGCTCGGTTACGATGAGCAGCTGTTGCTTCAAATCAGGGACCAATGCGCCTACCCAGGGAGCGAAGCTGCCGTCGATGCCGATATTAATGGAATTTGGGATAAAACCTTTTGCAAAATCAGCCGGTTTGCGGGTATCGAGGATCAATGCACCGGTGTTATTGGCCCGGGCTTCAAATGCTTCGGGCGACAATGCCTGATGGCCCCGTTCGAGCACGTCGTCGATGCTTTCGTAGCCGTCGCGGTTCATTTTTACATTTTCAGGAAAATATTGAGGTGGCTCGGCCAGGCCGGATGTTACTTCCCTGATAAATTCGTCCTTTGCCATATCGGCCCGCAGCGCGTAATTGAAGCGTTTCTGGTTACCGAGCGTGTCCGACGTTTCCTTGCTCATATTCTTGCCGCAAGCCGAGCCTGCACCGTGTGCCGGGTAAACGATCACATCATCGGGCAATGGCATTATCTTCGAACGTAAGCTATCGTAGAGAATTCCTGCGAGGTCGTCCATGGTCACATTGCCTTTCTGCGCCAGATCCGGCCGGCCTACATCGCCGATAAACAAGGTATCCCCGCTGAACAGCGCTACCGGCTTGCCGGACTCGTCAAATAGCAAATAGCTCGTCGATTCCATCGTGTGCCCGGGCGTGTGCAATGCGCGAATGATGACATTCCCCAGCCTGAACTCCTCGCCATCTTCGGCAATGTGTGCTTTAAAAGCTGTTTTCGCGCCCGGGCCATAAATAATCTCTGCACCGGTCTTTTCCGCCAGGTCGATATGCCCGGAAACGAAATCCGCATGAAAGTGCGTCTCGAAAACATACCGGATTTTAGCGCCTACTTTCCCTGCCTTCTGAATGTAAGGAGCGACTTCACGCAGCGGATCAATCACCGCCGCCTCGCCATTTGAAACAATAAAATATGCGCCCTGTGCGAGGCATCCGGTATATATCTGTTCTATTTTCATGTCGGTTACCCGTGTTTGTAACTTTAAAGATTGTCAGGTGTGGTCAAGTATGGTCAGATATTGTCAAGTATTGTCAGCTACGGTCAGGTGTGGCCAGATATGTCAAGTATTGTCGGACATCGTCCGCCTTGTGACCACTAACCTGCAAACTACTGCTATACCTCACAACTCATGACCAACTCAGACAGTTCCCGACTACATCTGACCAAACCTGGCTACACCTGATCAAACCTGACCAAACCTGACAATACCTGACAATACCGGACTACACCTGACCATACCCGACCAAACCTGACCACACTTGACCAAACCTGACCATACCCGACCATTCCACCTCAACTCCGCTGCAAAAAGGAACGGCAATACCGTACCACGACCAGGCAGTGCCTGACCAACGCAATTAAAAGATGACTTCCCCGAATGATTCCAGGCATAATTACACTTTAACTACCTTCCATCCCCCAAGACGGAACCGCCAAATGCCCAGCATAGCCAGGACCGATTCCGCAATGGGTACCGCAGCAAAAACTCCGACCGGTCCCAAATCCAGGATAACGGCCAGTACATACGCAGTCGGGATCTGTACCGCCCAGAATGCGATCAGGTTCAAAACCGTCGGGGTTTTGGTGTCGCCGGCACCATTCAGCGACTGGATCACCACCATCCCGTAGGCATAGAAGCCGTAGCCCATGCATAACACACGCAATGCGAGTTTACCCGTTTCGACCACATGAGGCTGGGAGCTGAACAGGCCGATAATGCCTTCGGCACCTATAAACAGGACAACGGCCACTCCAAGCAGGAACATCAGGTTAAACGAAGCACATTTCCATACCGACGCTTCGGCACGTTCCGGTTTGCTGGCACCCAAATTCTGGCCTACCAGGGTCGCCGCAGCATTCGCGAGGCCCCATGCAGGCAGCAATGTGAACATGATCACACGGATGGCGATGGTGTAGCCGGCCACGACGTCGCTGCCGAATTCGGATAGAATGCGTGTTAGGAAAATCCAGCTTGCAGAACCGATCAGGAACTGCACGGTACCGCCGGTAGCAATTTTGATGATTGCCGTGATCGTTTCCATGTTCGGTTTAAGGTCTTCCCAAAGCAAGCCTAATGCCCTCTTTCCTTTGGTAAGCGAATACAGCTGATAACCAACGCCTATCGAACGCCCCGTGACGGTTGCCAATGCTGCGCCCGTCACGCCGAGCTCCGGGAATGGCCCTATTCCGAAGATCAGGATCGGCCCCAGGAGCATATTGAACCCGTTGGCTATGATCAGCGAACGCATTGCCGTTGCCGCCGCACCCGCTCCGCGCAATGCGCCACTCAGCGAATAAAGCAGGACGACTACCGGACTGCTCAGGAACTGGATACGCGCAAAATTGGTCCCGGTGTCAATTACTTTCTGGTCGGCGCCCATCATGCGGAGGATATCGCCCGCAAGCAGGAAGCCTGCAATGGCTGTGACAGAAGAAATCGCCAGGGAGATCAGGATCACCTGCCCTACCGCGTGACGCGCCTGTCCGACGTTGCCTTCACCCGTACGCCGGGCAATGGTGGCCGTAGCCGCGGTACTCAGCCCGATCGCAACGGAGTATACCAATGTGATGACAGATTCAGTAAGCCCGACCGTCGCGACGGCCTCCGTACTTACTTTTGAAACAAAGAAAATATCGACCACCGCGAACAGCGACTCCATGACCATTTCGAGGATCATGGGTACAGATAGCAGAAATATGGCACGGTTGATGCTCCCTTCGGTAAAACTTTCTTCGGAGCCACGAATAGCCTGACGAAGTAGTTGAAACCACTTTTTCATGGATAATAAAAATTTGCAATAATGGATAAATAAGAAATTGCACAGCCGACAAGGGCCGTAAAAAAGTGCCTGTTAAGAGGCGGAGAATGAATTGTGGCTAGGTATTAGCCGAAGATGAGCACCAACATAGGCTTAAAGAATTTCGGCAAAGATACAAAAGACTTTTTTGAATAATCAAACCAAAAAATGGATTTGTTAAATGCTAAATGTAATTTCACGAATTCCTGTGGTGAACTTTTGCGCCGGGCAAACCGTTGCAAATCTGCCCCTTTTCCGGCATGTGGGTATGCTATCGCAGGATTTTGAGCCGGAATAAAGCCATAAAACAACAGTGCATGATTGATAAGAAAAAACTATATTCGACAGCTGCCAAACAGGAAACAGCCGTACTGGTCGCTGTAAGCACCCAAAAACAAAACGCTGAAAAGACGAAAGAATACCTGGAAGAACTTGCGTTCCTGGCGACTACGCTAGGCGTGGAAACGGTCCAGACTTTCACCCAAAACCTCGAACGTGCCGATATTCGGACTTACACCGGAAAAGGTAAACTCGAAGAAATCCTGATCTACGTGACGGCCAACCCGGTGGACATGATCATCTATGACGACGATCTTTCGCCATCGCAGGTACGCAACCTGGAAGCCGTTTTCAAGGATATCAAGGTCATTGACCGCAGTTTGCTGATTCTCGCTATTTTCGCCATGCGCGCCCAAACGGCCCAGTCGAAGTTGCAGGTCGAGCTCGCACAGTACCAATATATGTACCCGCGGCTTACGCGCATGTGGACGCACCTTAGCCGCCAGTCGGGCGCGGGTGTGGGTATGCGGGGGCCTGGTGAGACGGAACTGGAAACTGACCGCCGGATCGTGAAAGACCGGATCGCATTCCTGAAAGAGAAGCTTGAAAAAGTCGATAAGCAAAGCACCACCCGCCGCAAAGAGCGCGACAGGCTTGTGCGCGTGGCCATAGTGGGTTACACCAACGTGGGCAAATCGACATTGATGCGAAGCCTTTCGAAAGCCGACGTTTTTGCCGAAAACAAGCTCTTCGCCACCGTGGATTCGACTGTCCGGAAGGTCAACATGGAGAATATCCCCTTTTTGCTCACGGATACCGTCGGTTTCATCCGCAAATTGCCTACGACGCTCATCGAGTCGTTCAAATCGACCCTCGACGAAGTGCGGGAAGCCGATATTCTAATGCACGTAGTGGACATTTCCCACCCGTCGTTTGAAGAACATCTGGATGTGGTGAACAAAACGTTGGAGGAAATCGGCGCGGCCAACAAGCCTTCTATATTGGTTTTCAACAAGATAGACCTTTACAAGCCGTCGTACAACGAAGACGAGGAAGAAGAAGCAACTCCATCGACGCAGGACGTGCTCAACCAGCTGAAACGAAGCTACATTGCGGAGAAAGCCGACCAGGTCGTTTTCATTTCGGCCCAGCAAAAGGAAAACATCGATGAATTGAAGCGCACGCTATTCTCGTTGGTTAAGGAAAAACACTTCTCCATTTATCCCAACTGGCTGGATCTCGGTTACACACCGGTAGAAACTGAGGAATAATCATTTGTAATTCAAACGAATTTTTCCCAGTTTTGCACCCCGAAATCCCGCTTGTCGGGGTGCAAATTTCGACTGCGTAGTTCAACGGATAGAATAGGAGTTTCCTAAACTCTAGATATGGGTTCGATTCCCGTCGCGGTCACTAAGAATCCACAGAAACACGGCCAAAACCGTGTTTTTGTCGGTTTTAAACGGGTTCTGATGAAGATTAGAAAGTGAGGTTTGATAAGTTGTAGTTATGCTTGTCGAATTTCATGCTACCCGTTTGATACCAGCAATTCAACAGGCCTTTTGAAATAGGTTTGCGGCATATTAAACGCTACAAACAATGTTCAAGGATCAGGTTGTAAGGTATAAAGTTATCTATGACAGGAAGAAGCAGGCCGCTAAAAAAGGAAAAGCCGTGGTGCAGATCGAAGCTTACCAAAATGGGAACCGAAGTTACTTCTCCACGGGGATTTACCTCTCTCCTGATCAGTGGAATTCAAAACGGCATGAGCCCAAAGATCCTTTTTTAGCCAAACAGGTTCGCGATGCAATTGCGTACTACGAAAAAATTGAAAGGGAAGTTAGATTACACAGTGGCGGGTTATTTTCTCTTAAGGATTTCAAAGCAATCAGCGCTCCCACCGAAGTTGTCCCCCCGGAGCCAAAGCAGACATTCAACGAATT
>CBIHPQ010000159.1:0-14061 GCA_966211825.1 uncultured Dyadobacter sp.
CCTGCGGGTACCCACGGCGTACTACGATGATCTGCTCCGCCGCGTAGGGCATATCGATGAAGACATTGCGAGCCTCCGCGAACTGGGCATCCTCGTCGACCGGGACGACGAAGGCTATTTGCTGCAAATTTTCACCAAGCCTGTTATGCCGCGCCCAACCCTATTTTTTGAAATTATTCAAAGAAAAGGGGCCCAATCGTTCGGAAAAGGCAATTTCAAAGCATTGTTCGAAGCCATTGAGCGTGAGCAGATGCTGCGGGGTACACTTTAATGCAAATCCTTTTCAACCATGAACCAGGACTATGAACGATACACCGAAGCTGACCACCGGATGTGGAAACAGCTTTTTGAACGGCAAATGGAACAACTTCCGCACATTGCCAGCCAGGCCTATCTCGATGGTATCGGCAAAGTAGGCTTCGTTGCCGGTCATATCCCTGATTTCGAACGGGAGACCAACCCCGCACTGCGTGTGCTGACGGGCTGGGAAGTGTTCGTGGTACCGGGCCTGATACCGCACCGGGAGTTTTATACGCATTTATACAACCGCCAGTTTCCGGCATCGAGCTGGCTGCGCAAGCCCGAGCAGATCGATTACCTCGAAGAACCCGACATGTTCCATGACACATTCGGGCATGTGCCGCTGCTCAGCAACCAGTCGTTCTGCGATTTTATGGCCCATTTAAGCGAGGTTGCATTAAAGCATATCGATCAGGAGGAAATTTTACAGCGCATTTCGAGATTGTATTGGTATACCGTCGAATTCGGGCTGATCCGTGAAGAAGGTGCGCTGAAAATTTACGGCGGCGGCATTATTTCTTCGTCGGGCGAAAGTCGGTACTGCCTGCGCGATGATGTACCGAAAATAGATTTCGACCTGGCCCTCGTGCTCGATACGCCCTACCACATCGACCGCTACCAGGACCATTATTTTGTCATTAACTCCTACGACCAGCTCTATGAGTCGGTAACCGGCATCGAGCCGCTGCTGGAAGCCCATCTGACCCAGCAGGCGTAAAAACATTGATTGATATGGCACACTCGTGGCTTCCCATCCCAACCGATTCTGATTTTTCCATTCATAACCTGCCATTCGGCATATTCAGCGACGAGCGGCCTGCGCGGGCGGGCGTGGCTATCGGGAATTGGGTGTTGGACCTGGCTGCGGCCTATGCCTTGAATATGTTTCCGCACTACCCGGAGGCCGTGAGCGTGTTCAGGAAGCCGGTCCTGAACGATCTGATCGCCCTCGGCAGAGATTTTTCTGAATACGTTCGCAAAACCATTCAAATAGCTTTGACCGACCAGGAATCGGTTTTAAAACAACATGCGGATCACCTGCTGATCCCGCAAAAAGACCTACAAATGCACATGCCGCTCAAAGTCGGCAACTACACCGATTTCTATTCGAGCGAGGAGCATGCATTCAGTGTTGGGCAGATTTTCCGTCCCGAAAACCCGCTTTTCCCCAACTGGAAACATCTGCCCGTCGCTTATCACGGCCGTGCGTCGTCAATTGTGGTATCAGGCACGCCGGTACGACGTCCGTGGGGACAGACCGGACAGGCAAGCGGCATTCCGGTATTTAAACCGACGAATGCATTGGATTATGAGCTGGAAATTGCATTTGTGATCGGCAAGGATTCGGTCATCGGCCAGCCGGTTCCGGCCGGAGATGCCGAGGGTTACATTTTCGGGTTGCTGCTTTTCAACGACTGGTCGGCACGGGACATTCAGCGGTGGGAATATCAGCCGCTGGGACCTTTTACAAGTAAGAATTTCGCATCGGGCGTTTCGCCGTGGATTGTAACCTGGGAAGCATTGCAGCCTTTTCGCGTACCCGCCCCCCGGCAGGCGCCCGAGCCGTTGCCTTATCTCTCCCACGAGCCGCGGTTCAATTTCGACCTCTCGCTATCGGTGGATATCAAGCCTGAGCACGGGCAGGAATGGAGGGTATGCCAAACCAATACCAGCCATATTTACTGGACCGCCGCACAGCAAATCGCCCACCACACGGTCACCGGCTGCAACCTGCAAACAGGCGACCTGCTTGCCACGGGCACGATCAGCGGGAAAGACATTTCCCAAAAAGGCTGCCTGCTCGAAGCCACTCTGAACGGAACTCAACCCATAAAGCCCGATGAGGGCCCCGAGAGACGCTTCCTGGAAGATTATGATGAAGTGGTCATGCGTGGTTTTGGGCAAAATGGAAATATCCGGGTTGGTTTCGGGGAACTGCGCGGAAAAGTCCTTCCCGCGCTGCCCGTTGCGTGATTATGCCTGCTACGAAGCTGGGGAATGTAAAACTCCGAGACGACAAAAACTACCAGATTTTTCAATACACTTTTCAAATTTGGAAAAATAAATACCAATTGGTATATTTGAATTATGAACGTAGGAACAAGCAAAGCCGAACGCACGAGGAATTTCATCATCGAAAAAACCGCCGAGATTTTCAACCGGAAAGGGTATGCGGGGACTTCCATGTCGGACATTACCGAAGCGACCGGCCTTACCAAGGGCAGCATTTA
Source organism: uncultured Dyadobacter sp. (assembly GCA_966211825.1). Taxonomy (GTDB): domain Bacteria; phylum Bacteroidota; class Bacteroidia; order Cytophagales; family Spirosomataceae; genus Dyadobacter. The sequence continues at coordinate 2,532 of CBIHPQ010000159.1, forward strand.
CGGAAACTTCGCAAACAAGGAAGAAGTGGCCCTGGCGGTATTTGAATATAACCGTTCGCTCGTATTCGATAGCGTGCAGGCGCAGCTTGAAAAGGCAACAACCTATTTTGAAAAACTCATGGTTTACGGCCGGGTTTACAAAGACGTGATCGCGAGCGTAGGCAATCGGGGGGGCTGCCCTATCCTGAATACAGCGGTGGAAGCTGATGATACGAACGTCCCGCTTCAACTGAGCGCCGCCAAAGCGCTGTTCAGCTGGAAAAAGAGCCTCGTCGGCATTATCGAAAAAGGGACCGAAGCCGGAGAGTTCAAAAAAGGGGTCAATGCACAGGAAATGGCCGTCTCTATCATTGCATTAATCGAGGGCGGCGTCATGTTTTCGAAGGTAACCAACGATTATGCTAATATGGACCACGTCCTTGCAACGGTACAATTGCTCGTAAAAAGCATCAGGGCCTGATCAGTAGGCCTCCAAAGCCCAGCCCGGCTCCTTGTTGTAGCGGTTGCGGTATTCGAGCGGCGACAGCCCCGTTAGTTTCCTGAATATCTCCCTGAAAGCCTTCACATCCGTATAACCCGATTCGAACATTACTTCCTGGATCGGCTTTCTCGTTGTTTCAAACGCTTTTTTGGCCACCTCCACGCGCACGCGCTGCTGGTAGGTAGCGGGGGTGTTGCCTGTCGCCCGGATGAACCGCCGGTCGAAGCTCCGCCGGTTGATCATGAAATTAGCTGCCAGGTCTTCGAATGAGAACCTACCGTCGATATGCCGCTCGATATATTCCTGCGCTTGTTTCACCATGTCATCGCCGTGGCTTTTCTGTCCTGTAAACATTATAAACGGGCTCTGGCTGCTCCGGTCGATATCGATCTGGAACACTTTGGAGCAGTAAATCGCTGTTTCGCGGTCATAATGCTTCTCCACAAGGTACAGCAGCAGGTTCAGGAACGAGAATGCCCCGCCATTGGTATAAATACCCTGCTCGTCGGTAATGATCTTGTCGGTCAAGAGATTAACCAGCGGAAAACGCGCTTTGAACTGTGCGGCGGCATTCCAGTGTGTGGAGCAACTTTTCCCATCCAGCAGGCCGGTAGCAGCGAGCAGGAAAGCACCGGTGCAAATGCTCGCCACCTCCGCTCCTTGCCGGTACTGCGCGCCGATCCAACGGATAATCTCCGCATTCTGCTCCAAAGGTTTCACAACATCATGCTGCAAAGAAGGGATGATGATCAGGTCGGTTTTGTGGATCTGCGGCACGGTCGTATGCGGACGTATCGCGAAAAGACCGTCGTACAGTTCGAATTCCGGCCGCATACCCGCAAGTTGTACCTGAAAAACCTCCCCTTTGCCCCTGCCCGCGTGGTACTGGTTTGCGCGTGAAAAAATCTTGTAGGAACCCACAATGCTACTGAGGTTGCCCTGTGCTTCGGGGACGATGATGGTGAGATGTTTCATAGCCGGCTTTTTGAACAAATTTAACAACCGGCTATGTCCAAATCAACCCATCACATCGACCAAATGGCACCTCATTTAATGCTCCTCGTCGTCCGCATTTTTCAGTTTGGACAACAATGCATAGGCTCCTTTCAAAACAAATTGAGGGTTTTCAATACCTCCCGACGGCATTTTCACTTCCGTAAAGCCATTTTCCGAGATACCTTTCGTGATTTCCGTCATTTCAAAGCTCCGGGCGCCTTTTGGTTCTTTTATAAAAACATAAGATTTTCCCTCAAAATCGACTACTGCTTCGTCGGGCAATGCATTCACCGCATTGGCGCCGGTTTCGATAATGGCTTTCACAAAATTTTGCGGTAACAGGCTATGGTCCTCATTTTCAAGATGGCAATGCACCCGCACCGTACGGTCGTCATTGATTTTTTGGTTGATCAGGTAAACTTTGGCCAGATCCTCCTGCCCCGGATTGTTGCTCACCCGGAACCGCACCAGCTGGCCCAGCTTCACTTTTGGAATATCTTGCTCAAAAACAGACAGTTCCACATGCAAGTGATCGGTATCCACGATCTCGAACATCACGTCGGTCGGATTGACGTATTTGCCCAGGTTCACATTCACGACAGTCACCGAACCTGAAATCGGCGAGCGGATGGACGCCACACTAGTTATCTCCCCTTTTTCTAGCCCGGCCGGATCGACGCCCGCCGTGCGTATGCGCTCCCTCAGCCCCGTCAGCCTAGCCCGCAGCATTTTTAGCTCCGAAGCCGATTGCTGCAATGCTTTCTGTGCATTCACATTTTCCTTGCTCAGGTCGCTTTGGCGCTGATATTCCTGCCCGGCATATTCCAGCTTGCTTTGTGTTTCGAGATATTCCTGCTGAACAGGTATGAAATCGGGGTTTTCGATCACCGCAATTACCTCCCCTTTCCGCACTTTCATCCCCTGCAAAAGCTCCGACTTCCGCACAAAACCACCCAGCGGCGCGGAAATGCTGACCAGGTTCTGGGGCGGAATGTCGATCACACCGTTCGCGGCAACCGTACCGCTCAATTTCCGAACGGAAAATCCACCGGTTTCGATGCCGGCAGTCGCATACTGTGCTTCCGTCAGCTCAACCCGGTTAGTTTCTTCGGCTTCGTGCTCGGCTTCTCCCGCCTCCTTTTCGTTTCCCGGCTTACAAGCGGCTATTCCGAGGAAAAGCGCCAGCCCGAGTATTATATTTTTCATCGATCTATTCGGATTACTGCTCATTTAAAAGATATTCTATTTGTATAACCGATTGATTGTAAGCATACAGCAGATCAAGCCAGCTCAGCCGGATGCCCAGCGCCCGGTTCCATGCCTGCCCGTATTCCATATATCCGATCTCGCCCGATTCATAGGCCCTGGTTGCATTATTTTGAATGGTACCGGCCAGGACCAGCGTACTTGTTTCGTACAAATCGAGGTTTTGCCGGGCTGTTTCCACGCTCCGGATAGCCTGTTCCAGGTCGCTTCCCAGCTGCAACCGGGCCGTTTCGACCTCGTTGCGGGCCACCTGCTCACCTTGCTCCGAGGCCCTTACCCGTGCTTTGGAAGCGCCATTGAAAATCGGCAGCTGCACGCCTACCTGCACACCCTGAAAACGCTTGCCCGCGCCGTAATACACTTCCCCGTTGCCGGTGTTCTGGAAGCCCGTCAGCGATTGGTTGAAATAGCCGATATTGAATTCGGGCAGCATAGCAGCCTTTTGCAGGGCAATTTGCCTGTTTTCGATCGTCGCCTGCTGCGCCAGGTAGCGCAAGTAAGGGTGGGCGCTCAATGCAGCGGTATCGGGCACGGCCAGGTTCCGGCGGGTTAGCGAGTCGGTTTCTGCTTCGGAGAGACCGGGGCCGTTCACCAATGCCTGCAATGCGCGTTGCAGGTTCAGCAGGTCGCCCTGGTTACGGATGATCTGCGCTCGCACATCGCCGAGCTGGCTTTGCGCAGTGGCATATTCCAATTGATTCGTTTCCCCCGTTTTAAACCGGATTTCGGCCGCCTTCACAAATCGCTCTGCCCGAAGCAACTCGCCGGCGAGCAGTTTTTGCCGCGTTTTCAGCCATATCTGCTGCTCGTAATTGACCTTAACCTGCCGTACAAGTTCCGCTTTGGTGACCTCCGATTCCGCCTGTGCACCGTTCATTTCCTCCGACAGCAGCGATTTGCGCTTCGCCACCGTTGCCGGATTAGGCAGGTTTTGGGTTAAAAGAAAATGATTGTCGAACCTGATACTGTTGTACTGGCCGCCCATCCATACGAAATCTGTTTTACCGGGATCGGCCGCTGTTTTCACCAGGGCCCGTCGGTAACCGATCCGGTACAAATCACCTTTGATCACCGGGTTACGTTCCAATGCCTCGTCTATCGCCTGCCGGAGCGTAATTTTCCGGGGTTGGGGCGTCTGCTGGGCATTTGCACGCCCTGGCAACAGCATTAGCAGCAGCATTGCAGCCATCGCGCCTGCCATGGTACCGCCGCGGCCCCAGCGCTTTTCCACGATTCCGTACCAGACAGGCAGTATCAGCAACGTCAGCAAAGTAGCCGACACCAGCCCGCCGATCACCACCGTCGCCAGCGGACGCTGCACTTCCGCACCCGCGCTCGACGACAATGCCATCGGCAAAAAACCGAGTGATGCGACCAGGGCGGTCATCATGACAGGGCGCAGGCGCGTATCCGTACCCTGGAATATCACTTTACGCAAATCTGTCTCGCCCGATTTCCGGAGGAGGTTAAACTCCGCGATCAGCACGATACCGTTCAGCACCGCCACCCCGAACAATGCAATGAAGCCGATCCCGGCCGAAATGCTGAACGGCATATCGCGTGCCCAAAGCGCCAGCACGCCGCCAATAGCCGAAAACGGAATGGCCGTGAGTACAAGCAAGCTCTGCCGCAGTGAATGGAAGGTAAAATAGAGTAATACAAAAATAAGCAGCAGGGCTACCGGCACCGCTACACCCAAACGGCTGTTGGCTTCCTGCAAATTCTGGAACTGGCCGCCATAAGTCACAAAGTAGCCCGGCGGCAGCTTAATCTCCCGATCGATATGGCCACGCAGCTCATTTACAATACTTTCCACATCTCGCCCGCGCACATTGAATGCGACGGTAATGCGGCGTTTGGCATCCTCCCGCTGGATCTGGTTGGCACCGGTTTTCATTTCAATGGTCGCGATCTGGCCGAGCGGCACCTGCTGGCCTTCCGCATTTGTGACAAACAGGCCACGGACGTCGTCGATGCTCTGGCGGTCCGTTTTTTGCAGTCTTACCACCAGGTCAAAGCGCTTCTCTCCCTCAAAAACCAGCCCCGCGCCTGCACCCGCGAAGGCTGCATTGAGCGTGCGGTTGGCGTCGGCTACGGCGATATGGAATTGTGAGAGCTTGTCGCGGTCGAACCGGACGACGATCTGCGGCAGGCCTGTTACCGCCTCCACATAAATGTCTTCCGCGCCATTCACCGCGCCCGCGAGCTTGCCTATGCGCGACGCCTGACGCGCGAGTACGTCGAGATCTTCGCCGAAGATCTTGATCGCCACGTCCTGCTTCACGCCCGTCATAAGCTCATTGAAACGCATTTGGATAGGCTGCTGGAAACCAAATGTGACGCCGGCAATGGATTCCGAAAGCACTTCATGCATTTTTTCAGCCAGTTCTTCCCGGTTTTCAGCCTTTTTCCAAAGCGATTTTTCTTTCAGTATCACCATCATATCCGCAGCTTCCACAGGCATCGGATCGGTGGGTATTTCCGACGATCCGATCTTACCGACCACTTCCACCACTTCGTCGGGAAAGTTCTTTTGCAGCACGGCGGCGGCCTTGCGTGTGGCGTCCACGGTTTCGGAGAGCGAGCTGCCGGTGAGTACGCGTAATTCTACGGCGAAATCACCTTCGTCGAGTTGGGGGATAAACTCGCCGCCCATCCGGGAAAAGATCCAGAGGCTCCCGCTCAGCAATAGGAGTGCGAGTACTGAAACCAGCCATTTCCTTCGTAAGGAAAATTCCAGCGCCGGGATGTAAATGCGGCGAAAAAAGCCGACAATCCTATCGGATATGCCTGGCTTGTAATCGTTTTTCTTGCTTAAAAACAGGGCCGACATCATAGGAACATAGGTTAATGAGAGGATAAATGCACCCAGGATCGCAAAACTGACCGTCTGCGCCATGGGCCTGAACATCTTGCCTTCAATCCCCACCAGCGCGAGTATCGGCAGGTAGACGATCAGGATGATGATTTCTCCAAATGCTGCGGAATTCCGGATTCGGGAAGCCGATTCATACACTTCGCTGTCCATTTCGTCCTGCGTGAGCCGATGGGTATACCGCTTCGACACGATGTGATGCAAGGTCGCTTCCACGATAATGACCGCGCCGTCGACGATCAGCCCGAAGTCGATGGCGCCGAGGCTCATCAGGTTGCCCGAGACGCCGAAAAGGTTCATCATACTCACCGCGAAAAGCATCGCCAGCGGGATCACCGAAGCCACTACCAGCCCCGCACGCATGTTACCGAGCAACAGGATCAGCACAAAAATGACGATCAATGCGCCCTCGATCAGGTTTTTGGAAACAGTGCCGATCGCATTGTTAACCAGCTTGGTACGATCAAGAAACGGCTCAACCACAACACCCTCGGGCAGGCTTTTGCGAATTTGCGCAATGCGTTCTTTTACATTGCGGATCACTTCGGAGGAATTGGCGCCTTTCAGCATCAATACCAGTCCGCCCACCACTTCGCCCTCGTCGTTACGCGTCATGGCGCCATACCGTACCGCGCTGCCGAAACCGACCTCGGCAATGTCACGGATCAGCACCGGAAGCCCGGTTTCCGTTTCGCCGACCTGGATTTTACGGATATCGTCCAGCGTGCCGATCAATCCTTCGCTGCGGATGAAATAGGCATTGGGTTTCTTGTCGATGTAAGCGCCGCCGGTGTTCTGGTTATTTTGTTCCAATGCTTCGAAAATGCGGGCAATGGACAGTCCGGCACTCCTGAGGCGCAGCGGGTCGACGGAGATTTCGTATTGTTTCAAAAAGCCCCCGAAACTGCTCACATCGGCCACTCCGGATGTTCCCAGCAACTGCCGCCGCACAATCCAGTCCTGAATGCTGCGCAGCTCCATCGGCGAATACTTGTTTTCAAAACCGGGTTTGGTATGCAAAATATATTGGTAGATCTCGCCCAGGCCGGTGGTAACAGGCGCCAGGCTCGGCGTGCCCGTGCCGGGGGGAATCTGCTCGACGGCGCTGTGCAGCCGTTCCGAAACCTGCTGACGCGCCCAGTAAACGTCGACGTTGTCTTCAAATACAATGGTAACAACCGACAGGCCAAATCGTGAGATCGAACGGATTTCCTCGGTATTCGGGATGGTGGCCATGACCGTTTCCACCGGAAAAGTAACCAGCCGCTCCACCTCCTGGGCAGCCAGCGACGGACTGGTGGTAATAATCTGCACCTGATTATTGGTGATATCAGGCACCGCATCGATAGGCAGCCTCGTGAGCGAGTAGGCGCCCCACACGATCAGCGCAAGCGTGAATATTCCGATCACCAGCTTGTTGTGGATCGAAAAATGAATGATTTTATCTAACATTTCTGAAATAAAAGAATGGATACACCGCGCCACACCGGCAGCTTGAATGCAGCCAGGCGACGATTTGTCGGACAAATAAGCGGATTATACCCTTTCCTGCGGCGGTTGCCAGATCCCGGTCATATCACCGGCGGAGAGAATTTGAAGATAGGAAAAACCTGCCGGCGGTATCAGCCGGGAAACAGCGTTTTCGGGCAGGGCGGCGATGGTCTGACTGATCGTCACGCTCGCACAACATGCGCAAATGCAAAATGGTGAGCAAAGGTCGATGGCCTCCTGATGCCCATCGCCCGCGCCGGAAACGACGGCGATGGGATTGCTGCTGTCGGGCAACGGCTCGGCCTCGTCCTGGCAGGGAATGCAGGACAGCGCGAGCACGTAAAACGCCAACAGATATGCAATGACGACCTTCATGCTTCAAAAGTAGGCTAAATGCGGATGCAACAGGTAGGCAAAAACGAAATCTCGGCAAATCAGCGGGCGGAAACCGTTAATCAGCCATTAACACCGATGGTAATTTAGTTACCAAAAATATAACATTGCCGGGATTACAAGCTATCTGCTTTTTCCTAAATTGGGGCGCAATGCCATACCGTAACCAATCTTTCAAGCAAAAAACCGTTAACACAATGAAAGTAAAGTATTTGCTAACCATGATCCTGGCCCTTACCATCTTCGCGGTAACCGCCAAAAACGTTAAAACAGCCAATGACCTCATTGGAACCTGGAAGTACACCGTTTCCAATGTACCGCCCGAGTACGAAACCGGCGTGATGACGTTCGAGCAAAAGGACGACAAAACGACCGGCTACCTCGGCCAGCAGGAGCGCATGGAAATGAAAGAACTGTCCATCGACCAGGGTAAAGTAACTTTCAAACTGGATTTCCAGGGCGGAATTCTCACCGTTACCATGACGCAGGACGGCGACAAACTCACCGGAACCATCGTCTCTCAGGACGGCGAATTCCCGATCACGGCAACGAAGGAGCCTGCCAAATAGGTCTTAGTCAATGCGATTAAAAAGCCGGGGGTATGATCTCCGGCTTTTTTATTTACTGCTACTTCACTTTGACATACTTTTCAATATTCAACCTCTCCACACCTGCCGATTCTACCTTTTCCACCCCACGCTGAACGAGTGTATCATTTTGAATGGAAATTGTGAAGTGAAATTCGTTGCCCTCCCACTCGCGGGCGGTGCAGTATTCGAGCTTCTCGGTATAGGCACTGTCTTTCAGCGTATAAGTTCCTCCGCCAGCTGAAAAACTCGCGGTAGAATCCTTTCCCTTATTGAGGTCGTGTTGCAGGAATGCGAAATGGCTTTCGTTGATGACTTTAATGAAGGAGACTTTCTTCGTGTAATCGGTCACGGTAGTATCTCCTTTTTCGATCAATGTGCCGCTCAGGAGCTTCCAGGTACCCTGCAAGGGTGCTACCGCGGGCGTTTTTGTTTCTTCTTTTGCAGGACCATTGCATGCATTCAAGGCGATCAGCGAACAGATCAGCGCCGGGAAATGTAATTTCATAAAACGAAGTTGTTGTTACGGGTTTGAGAGATTGTTAAACGGACCAGCCAAAATCCGCAAAAAACCGCTGGTTTCATAACCGTACCGACAATGCACCCTGCCACGGATCCATCAGCTCACCGATCCGGTCGACAGCCGCATTGTATTCAGCCTCGGTCATGAAGCGCGAGAGGTTGGTTTTGTTGGCGCCTGGCTGCGCAGCCACCGATATCACCTGGCCACCGGCAGCATCAATGCGCCGCTGCAACTCCACTGCAAACAGCATGTTCGCAATCAGGTCCTCGACTCTGAAAATATTAAAATGCCCCACCCCGCTCTCCCCACTTTCCGGCGCGCGGTTGATGTGTTTGTAGAATGATTTGAGTTCGAGGAATGTGGACACGGGGGTAAAAGGTACGGAAATCAAATTGAGACATTCTCTTTTGATCGTCCATTTACCTAAACAATCTGGCTTGTAATCAGTGTAAAGCACCTAGATTTTACCAATCGCTAAGCCTTCCGTACCGCAAATTCATTCAAAAAAGCGCTTTCGTGTTAATGCGGTTGCTTTGCGGCCAGTTAAACATTTTTTTTCACGTAAATCAATTATCGTACAATGACTTTAATTCAAAAATTACCTCTTGGCATCACTCTCGCATGCTGCATGATGATGAGTAGCTGCTCGCAGGAGGATGTGCAAGTGGCGCAGCCGCAAAGCGAAAATTTATTGACAGATGCCAGTTCCAAAGCAAATGCCCTCGCAGGCGGTGGTCAGTTAGGTCAACTCCCTAGTATAGCCATTACCGAAGGAGGAAACGACGGCGCGGAAGCTTTTCCTGCGGGATGGCTCAAATTAAGCAATTACCCTGCTGACGGCCTGCCTGAACATGCCGCAGGGACCTCGTCACTTTCCGCCCTGTGGGGTAATAGTGCGCTTCCCTGGATAAAACCTCTTAGCTCTCCGGATGGCAACGCTAACTCCGTCGTTACCTTCCTAACCCAAAAGAATGCGAGCGGACAATGGACAACACAAACCTTTGTACGAGGAAAGATCAAGAATTTGATTCCTGGCCAAAAGTATAAAGTGACGCTTTCGCTGGCGAGCACAATTGTTGACGTTCACGGCTACACCTCGCAGTATGCAAGAAAAATTACTGTGATGACTCCGGGTGTCGTTGAATACGTTGATATGGTAGGAAAAGAAGCGACCTGGGTCACCAAAACAATTGTCTTCGAAGCACAATCCAAGGATACGATTTTAGAACTTAATGCCACAGTAGATAAAAATTGGGCTGATACGCAAGACAATTATTTACATTACGCTCATGTTCACGTCGGAAGTAATGCAATCGTGAAGCTTTAAATGAACATCTGTCGCGCAAAAAAATTAAGGCTGTCTCTGACCAGATAGGCCTTAATTTTTATCAAATCTCCTCCTCACTCATACCCCCTCACCGCCGAATACCCATGCGCAATCACATTCTTTGCCCGTGCACGATAAATATCCGGGTCGATCGGCGCGGTTGTTGCAAGGCCGTCGACGTAGCGGTTGAACATGCAGAATGCAGCGGCGATGAGGACGGTGTCGTGGATGTCGCGGTCGTCGGCGCCGTGTTCGCGGGCGCGGGCAATTTGCTCGGCGGTTACGTGCTTGCCGCCGCGCTGGACGCTGCCGGCAATCGATAGCAATGCTTTCATTTTGTCCGATAGCCCGGTTTCTCCAAAATTCTCTTTGACACTTTTCACGAACGACCAGTCTTCGTCTTCCAGATAAGCGCTGGCGATGGCGCCGTGGATCGTCTGGCAGAAAAAACAGTCGTTTTGCGATTAAACATAGGTCGCGATGAGCTCCCGCTCGCCGCGGGTCAGCCCTTCGTCAGCCTGCATGAGCGCGTTGGCCAGCAGGTTCATCGGTTCTGCGGTATGGGGACTGAACCGCATTGGCCCCAGAATGCCGGGGAACCCTTCTTCGAACTGGATATGTGGCATGTTAGTATTGAATGATCCGCCTTGGAACGGTGAATGAGTGAATATATTAAAGCGCGGCTTCTGCCAGCTTGGTTCCTTCTACCCTCGCTCTGATCTTTTCGAATGCGATTTCCCTCGCGGTCGAAACGTCGTCGGCGAAAGGCGAAAATCCGCAGTCGTCGGTCGAGCCGAGTTGGTTTAGCGGGATGTATTCAGCGGCATGCAGGATCAGATCGCGGATTTCTGTCGGCGTTTCGATCCTCGGATTCAGGACATCGGTAACGCCAAGGAAGACGCGCTGGCCCGGCCGGATGTTCTCACGAATCGATTCCAGAACCGATATTTTGTCCTTTTCCCCCGCAAATTCCAGGTAAAAATTGCCGGCATGTAATTGAAAAAATAGCGGCAAAAGGTCCGAATACGGCACGTCGGCGCTGTGCGTCGAATCGTGGTCGCCGCCGGGGCAGGTATGAATGCCTATCCTGCTTTTTTCATCGGTTGTAAAACGGTCGAGTACCTGGTTATTAAGCGCGATAAACTGCTGCAATAAGCCTTTGCCCGGATCCAGTTTCAGGGCTAACCTGGCTTCGGTGAAGTCGATCTGAACATTGTAGGCGTGTTCATTGAGGCATTTTCGGATGTCGGCCTCCGCCTGGTCGATCAGGTCGGCGATAAACTGGCTTTGCGGATAGCCGTCAATCCCGGCCGCGGGGTAAAGCAGGCTCATGGCCGAAGCGGAAATCACCGCCTGTTTCACCGGTAATGCCGTATATTTCCGCGCCTCGCGCAGATAGTCGACCGCGAAATTGCGATACCGGAACGGCCCTGAGGTCAATACCGGCAACTGCCGCGTGTGCCCGTCTTCAAACGGAATAGTGACGCCGCCCGCAGCGAGGTTCAGCGAGCCGTGAATGGGGTACGTTGCAAAACTCGGCTTACTTTGTTCGCCGTCCGAGATCACCGGTGAGCCTGTGCCTTCCAGTGAG
>CBIHPQ010000160.1:0-14046 GCA_966211825.1 uncultured Dyadobacter sp.
GACAATTCCTACGTGTTCACCTACCGCGGCATCGAAACCGTGATGCCGCGGCATTGCTCCGGCGGTGTGGGTGTTGCGTACAAGCTGCTACCCTATTTCGGCGGCGATGAACCGGCACCGCATGATATCCGGATCAAGATCAGGAACTTATAGCATTGCTATAAACCGTAATGGATTCGGGAGCAATCGTCAGTGTGCCTGCCCCGGCCTGCTCAGGCATTTCCTGCGACCCATTCCACATAGGGTCTGAAGAGGCGATCAGCTTATGCCATGAAAGGTGTTCATAAGGCAGCAGCACTTCCCGGTTTTCTTTCGAAAAATTCAGAAAAGCAATCAGATGCTGGTTTTTCCAAACCCGCTGAATGCATATCAGTTCTTTTTCTTCAAAAACCTCAGCCGACAGGCCGTTCCGGTCGCATTCCCGAAGCAATGCCTGACCTTTGCGAAGGGCAATCCATTTCTTGTAATATGCCAGCATGGTCTGGTGCGGCGGCTGGGCGGTAAGCTCCCATTGTATTTTGGAATTTTCAAAGGTCGATACCGCGACAGGATCCGGCGCTTCTCCTTCGAGGTGGAATGCCGCGAACTCGCTTTTCCGTCCTTTCCGCACTGCTTCGGCAAGTTCCTCGTCGGTGTGGCTCACGAAATACTGGAATGGATTCGGCTCGGCCCACTCTTCACCCATAAAAAGCAGGGGTACGAACGGGCTCACGAACACCGCTCCTGCCAGCAGTTTCTGCATTTCAAAACTAACGAGCTGACTTGTGCGCTCGCCCAGCATCCGGTTGCCGATATGGTCGTGATTTTGGGAAAAAACAATGAACTGATGCCCGGGAATACCATCGGCTTTCATACCGAACTTCCTTTTCCGGTGATCCGAGTAAACGCCGTCGTACACATAAGCATCCCTGAAAGACTTCCCAAGCGATGTTACACCATCAAAATCAGCATAATAACCACTCCTGTCCTGCCCCGAGCTCACCCGCAATGCGTGGTGGAACTCGTCCACCCACTGCCCGTGCATTCCGTAGCCGCCTGTATCGAACGGTTTTACAAACCGCGTGTCGTTCAGGTCCATTTCTACGATGAGATAATGCTCCTTACCCGTCCCGCGCGAAAGCTCCTCCACTTTTTGCCTGATCTCCTGCAAAATATGCACCGGTCCCAGGTCCTTGATCGCATGCACTGCGTCGAGGCGCAGGGCATCGATATGGAAGTCGCGGAACCACATCAGCGCGTTTTGCACGAAATAATGCCGCACCGCGTCCGACCACGCATCATCAAAATTGATCGCGTCGCCCCAGGGCGTGTTGTATTTGTCGGTAAAATAATGCCCGAACCGGCCCAGGATATTACCTTCCGGCCCGAGGTGGTTGTACACCATGTCGAGTATCACGGCAATGCCTTTTTCATGACAAGCATTCACCAAATGCTGCAATGCCTCAGGAGCTACTGCTCCCGGCCCGCCATACGAATCCTGGACGCTGTATGGAAACACGCCGTCGTAACCCCAGTTGCGGCCTCCGGCAAACTGCGAAACCGGCATGATTTCGATCGCAGTTATGCCCAGCTCCGTCAGGTAATCGAGCTTTGCCTCGATAGCGTCCAAGGTACCTTCCTGTGTAAAAGTGCCCGTATGGAGCTCGTAAATGATGTAATCCTTCAAGGCCGGGTTTTTCCAGCTTCCGTCAGTCCATTCGAATTTTTGCAAATCAAATGCCCCCGACAGGCCGTGCACGCCGTCGGGCTGGTAAAGGGTCGCCGGATCGGGGAACGGTCCCTCGCCGTCGAGCAGGAAACCGTAGCGGTCACCGGGCCACAATGCGCGGGTTTGCAATGTCCAGAATCCATAATCCCTTTGCTCCAGATCGAGCGCTTTACCTTCCTCTCCGAACTGCATTTGCACTTTTTCTGCCTTGGGTGCCCACACGAGCACCTTTGCCTCGCCCTGCTCGCTAAATGTGACGCCCGGGCGCATGACCAACAAATCCTCGTAGCTCATATTTTTTGTTCTCCCAATGCATGCCTGAATACTACCACTGAACGGCTTTCCACCGAAAAACTGTCTCCGGGATTCAGCACCTGGCCATCGTCGCTCACGCAGCACTCGGCGGTATCGATTACTTTCCGCCATTCACTGCCGTATTTCTCCCGTGGCAGCGTGTACTCGACAGGCTCATAATGGGCATTGAATATGATATAGAAACTGTCGTCGTAAATGGGCTTACCCTTGGGGTCCATGTGCCTGATACCTTTTCCATTGAGGAAAATACCTAATGATTTGGCATAATCGTGGTTCCAGTTCTCGTCGGGCATTTCCTGGCCATCGGGTAAAAACCATGCAATGTCTTCCAGACCAATCCCTTTGATCGGTACACCGCGAAACCAGTGCTTGCGCCGGAAAGTAGGGTGTGCTTTGCAAAATGCAATCAGCTTTTGGGTGAACGTCAGCAGCTTTTTGTCGACCTTGTCCCAATTCAGCCAGGAAATCTCGTTATCCTGACAATATGCATTGTTATTCCCGTGCTGCGAGCGGCCCCATTCATCCCCTGCCACGAGCATCGGCACACCCTGTGAAAGAAAGAGTGTTGTCAGGAAATTGCGTTTTTGCTTTTCGCGAAGCTCAATTACCTCCTCGTCCTCGGTAGGTCCCTCGGCACCACAGTTCCAGGAGCGGTTATGATTCTCTCCGTCCCGGTTTTCTTCCCCGTTTTCATCGTTACGCTTATCATTATACGATACGAGGTCGTTCAATGTGAAGCCGTCGTGCGCCGTTATAAAGTTGATGCTTGCGGTTGGGAAACGGTCTTCGCCTTTGTACAGGTCGGAGCTGCCGGTGAACCGCTCGGCAAACTCGGCGAGCATACTGTCGGCCCCGCGCCAATAATCCCGCATACAATCGCGGTAGCGGCCATTCCATTCCGCCCAACCGATGGGAAACTTGCCCACCTGGTAGCCGTCAAAACCGATATCCCAGGGCTCAGCAATAAGCTTGACCTGCGAAATCACGGGATCCTGGTGAATAATATCGAAGAACGCGCTCAGCCTGTCGACCTCGTGCAGCTCGCGGGCGAGCGTGGAGGCGAGGTCAAACCGGAAACCATCGACGTGCATTTCGGTAATCCAGTAGCGCAGGCTGTCCATGATGAGGCGCAGCACGCTCGGCAGCCTGGCATTCAACGTATTGCCTGTACCGGTATAGTCCATGTAGTACCGGCCGTCCATCAGGCGGTAGTACGACATATTATCGATCCCCCGGAAGGAAAGCGTCGGTCCCAGGTGGCTGCCTTCGCCAGTATGGTTATACACCACGTCGAGAATCACCTCAATACCGGCTTTATGAAGCTCCTTCACCATGTTTTTAAATTCCTTCACCTGCTCCCCATGCGTTCCCGAGCTGCTGTAACGCACATCGGGCGCGAAGAAGCCAATGGAATTATAGCCCCAGTAATTGGACAACCCGCGTTCGCGAAGGTGCCTGTCCGAAATGAAATGATGCACGGGCATGAGCTCCACTGCATTCACGCCCAATTTTTTCAGATAGGCGATGCTGCTCGGGTGTGCGAGTCCTGCGTAGGTACCGCGGATTTCTTCGGGAATGTCGGGATGCAGGTTTGTAAAGCCTTTCACGTGCAGCTCGTAAATGATTGTATCGTGATAAGGGATCTCCGGTGCCACTACCCCTTCCCAATCGAACAAATGGTCTGCTACCACCGATTTGGGAATGTAGGGGGCGCTGTCGAGCTCGCTGAAACTCAAATCTTCCTCCGGATCGCCAATGTTATAGCCAAACAGGGCGTCGTGCCATTGGACGGTGCCCGATATGGCTTTGGCGTAGGGGTCTATCAGGAGCTTGTTGGCATTGAACCGTAACCCAACGGTAGGTTCATAAGGCCCATGCACGCGGTACCCGTACAGCTGGCCGGGTTTCAAACCGGGGATATAGGCGTGCCACACGTGGTGGGACACCTCCCTGATTTGTATCTTAATGTGCTCTGTCGTGGCCTCAGGGCTATCGAACAGGCATAGTTCCACACCTGTGGCATTCTCGGAATACAGCGCAAAATTCACCCCTTTTCCGTCCCAGGTCGCGCCCAGCGGGTAGGGTTCGCCCGGATATACCTTTACATTGCTTTCGTGGGATTGATCTACAAGTTTTTTATTGGCAATCTTCTTCATATCAGTCTATTAGAGTACATATACACCTTTTCTTCACGACATCCGCACAATTCACTTCATCAGGTTACAGAAGTAGTTCGTCAAAAAATGGCGTCAGAATAGGGCTTTATACAAAATTATGCCAAAGAGCGCCGAACATTTCCGGGAAGAAATTCCCCAATCATCAGTCAACAACCCCTTTCAGGCAAGTAGAGGCACATCGGGATTGCCGGGCGCTTTTCACTTTGACTGAGATTATTAGAAAAAACACTGTCAAAAAGTACCCGCTGGTATAATTTTTTTGTATTATTCACACCTACACACACGGCAGCACTTGTACACACACTTAAATATTGTGTTATTGCAAGCTAACCGTATATACACCCTGGTGCCCCGCACCGGTGTAGCGACACCCGGAGCTCGACAAATACCAAATTAGTGCCCATTTTACCCGAAACCATGATTCTTATTGTCGACGACAGGCCGGAAAACATTCTACCGCTTAAAAAAATCCTGGAACTCCACAATTTCAAGACCGACACCGCGGAGTCGGGCGAGGAAGCATTGAAAAAAGTGCTTAATACGACCTACTCGGTGATCATCCTAGACGTACAAATGCCAGGCATGGACGGCTTTGAAGTGGCTGAGGCCATTGCGGGTTTCGGTAAGGCAAAGGACACACCCATTATCTTCCTGTCGGCGGTCAATAAGGAGAAAAAATTCATTACAAAAGGCTATACCTCAGGCGGTATCGATTACCTTACCAAGCCTGTGGACCCAGATATTCTTTTGTTGAAAGTAAAGACATTTTACCGCCTGTTCGAGCAGCAGCAGGAACTGAAAGCCATTCAGGAATCGCTCAGGAACGAAATAGATATCCGAAAGCACGCGCAGGAAGAACTGGCCGCACGGATGGATGAGCTCCGCTTCATTCTCGAATCCCTGCCGCAGATCGCATTCACGATCCGCACCGACGGCAGGATCGAATACGTGAACAAGCATTGGTTCCAGTACTCCACCGATGCTGCCGCGTTTCCCGAAACCCACGCCGACGACCATACCTGCGACCGCTGGAAAGAGCATTTCACCAATGGCCTCGAATTTTCGGGAGAAGTAAGGCTAAAACAGCTCGATACACACGATTACAGATATTTTCTGCTAAAAATCATCCCCGTTCTGCAAAGCGGCGCCATTGTGCGCTGGGTAGGAACATTTACTGACATCCATCAGCAAAAGATGGCCCACGAGCTGCTGGAACACAAGGTGGAATTGCGCACCAAAGAATTGGTCGACAAGAACTCGGAGCTCGAAACGACCAATCACGAATTACAGCAATTTGCCTGGGTGGTATCGCACGACCTGAAAGAGCCGCTTCGTAAAATTCAGACATTCAGCCATTTAATTAAGGACAAATACCTTACCGGCAACGACGAGGCGATCTCCTACCTCAACAGGTCGATCAGCTCCTCGGCCAGGATGTCGCGGCTGATCAGCGACTTGCTCGACTATTCACGCCTGTCGGTAACCGCCTATTTCCAGCCCACGGACCTGAATGCGCTTATGGACGAACTGCTTGTCGATTTTGACGAGACGATCCGCGAAAAGAAGGCCGTCATCCGCAAAGACCATCTCCCCGTAGTAGAAACGATCCCGAGCCAGATCCGCCAGGTATTCCAGAACCTGATCAGCAATGCTTTGAAGTTTTCGAGGCCAGATACGGCGCCGGAGATCAATATCCGCTTCGATGTTATCGAGGAGAAGGACGTTTCCAGTCCCGTTTCATCCGAAGGCCCCTATTGCAGGATCGCCATTGCCGACAACGGCATCGGGTTCGACGAGAAATTCCTCGACCGGATTTTTGTCATTTTCCAGCGGCTCAACAATATCAATGCCTACGAGGGCACGGGCATCGGGCTTGCGATCGCGAAGAAGATCATGGACAAACATAACGGGCTGATATCTGCCCGGAGCGCCGAAAACGAGGGTTCCGAATTCATTCTGATACTTCCATTCGTCCAGGAACATGCACTGGCAACCATTAAAACCGACATTTAGCTGACGCTTACCTATGAAGAAAGTTTCCAATTCGATCATCCAGCAATTACAGATCGTATTTTCCTTCTCCATCCTGCTCCTGTTTTTCAGCCTTCTGGCTTCGTATTACAGTACACAGAAACTGATCAACAACTCGGAGCTCGTCAATCACACCAACGAGGTGCTCATCGAGGCCGAGGCCATTATTTCGCATATGAAGGATGCGGAAACCGGCCAGCGGGGTTTTCTGATCACATCCGATCCGCGGTTCCTGCAACCGTATGAAGGTGCTTATGAAAAAACCACCGACAGCTATAACAACCTGGTGGAACTGACCGCCGACAACCCCGTACAGCAAAAGAACCTGCGTGAAGTGAAGGCGCTTTATGAAGCGAAATTCGGCCAGATGCAGAACATCATCGATATGGCCAAGAAGAATTCCAATTTCGTGTATGATACCGACGCGCGTTTGCGGGAGATGGTGCGAGGCAAGAAAATCATGGATGATCTGCGACTTTCCGCCGAGCGCATCAAGGAAGAGGAAAGTACACGGCTGGCCGAGCGGCTGGAACAACAGCAGATTTACATTAAATACACCCCTATCCTGCTCGTTGCCGCCGCATTGATATCCATCCTGATCACGATTTCATCCTACCTGCGCATCCGTGCCGACATTGGCAAGCGGATCGAGCAACAGCAGCAGGACGAGGAAAAATATGCGGAAACCAACCGCCGGATCGGCCATATCGAGCAGGTTACCCAGCGCGTTTCCGACGGCGATTACTCCGCGCGAAGTATGGACGTCACCGACGACGAGCTCGGCCGCATTTCCACCGCCCTGAACAGCATGGCGGTATCACTTGAACAGACATTCAACGATTTGAGCATTCAAAACTGGTTACAGGCCGGTGAGGTGCAGATCAACGACGCGATCCGGGGTGAGCGCGTGCTCAAAAAACTATCGTCAAAGCTGATCAATACCCTTGCAGCCTACTCCGGCGCCAACCTGGGTACCATGTATATCCTCGATACCGATTGGAATTTCCGGCTGACAGGGAGCTTCGCCACCCAGAATGCCCCCGATACCGTGGTGGCAGGAGAAGGATTGTGCGGCCAGGTGATCGACACGAAAAAACCGCTGCTGGTCAAAGACATTCCCGGCGACTACCTCAGAGTAACGTCCAGCCTCGGCGAAACCGCCCCGGCGGCACTTGCCATCCTCCCGCTCGTGTACTCCTATGAGTGTATAGGCGTGATTGAGCTCGGGTTTCTGAAAACGCCGGAAGACCTTACCATGCGTTTTCTGGAAGAAAACCTGGAAACAATGGCCAGCGGGGTTAATTCTGCTTTGGATTATGTAAAACTCCAGAACTTCCTCGAAGAAACCCAGGCACAGTCGGAAGAACTTCAGACGCAGCACAATGAGCTCGAAAACCTGAATACGGAGCTTGAAGCACAGTCGCAGAAATTGCAGGCCTCGGAAGAAGAATTGCGCGTGCAACAAGAGGAGCTACAACAGACCAACGAAGAGCTGGAAGAGCGCAGCGGATTACTCGAAGAGAAAAACATTGAAATACTGAAAAAAGCTGAAGAACTGGAACTGACCACCCGGTACAAATCCGAGTTCCTGGCCAATATGTCGCACGAATTGCGGACGCCACTGAATTCGATCCTGCTACTGAGCCGGTTGCTGGCGGAAAATGATGATAAGAACCTTTCCAGCGAACAAATCGAATACGCTACGGTCATCCAGTCGTCCGGAAATGGCTTGCTGGGCCTGATCGACGAAATCCTTGACTTGTCGAAAATCGAAGCTGGGAAAATGGAACTGGATTATGTGACGGTCTCTATCAAGGAGATTTGTGATGATATGAAAGGGCTTTTCGCGCCGGTGGCGCGGGAAAAGGGGCTAGACTTTTCGATCACGGTCGCAAACGACGTTCCGCAGGTGATCGAGACGGACAAAATGCGGATGGAGCAGATCCTGAAAAACCTCGTTTCCAATGCATTGAAATTCACGGCCCAAGGCTCTGTCGACATTACCGTCAAACTGAATGAAGGGAATGAAATGCTATGCTTTGTCGTTCGCGACACGGGCATCGGGGTTGCGCCGGAAAAGCAGCATCACATTTTTGAAGCATTCCAGCAGGCCGACGGTTCCACCAAGCGGAAATATGGCGGTACCGGACTGGGCTTGTCGATCAGCCGCGAGCTGGCCAAGTTGCTGGGCGGTGAGATATCGCTCACCAGTGTGGTAGGCCAGGGCAGCGAGTTCACACTTTTTGTCCCTGTCAAGGCTTCAACTGGCAGTTCCGAGAAGGAAACGGCCAGTTTTTTCGGGAATCATCACGAAGAAACCATTTCCAAAGCGGCGCCGTCGAATGCAAGCCGCTTTATCAGCTCAGTGATTCCGGAAAGCATTCCCGACGACCGCCCGACGGCGCACGAGGCTGCGAAAACGATCCTGATCATCGAAGACGATACGTTTTTTGCCAAATCGCTCCTCGATTATACCCGCAAACAGGGCTACAAAGGCATTGTAGCCGTTCGCGGTGACGAAGGGCTTGAACTTGCGAGGACATTCAAACCAATGGGTATCCTGCTCGACATTCAGCTGCCCGTCGTGAGCGGCTGGGAAGTAATGGATCAGCTTAAAAACGATCCTGAAACCCGCCATATTCCGGTTCACATCATGTCGTCGCACCGGATGAAGAACGAAAGCCTTCAAAAGGGTGCGATCGACTTCATCGACAAGCCGGTGGCGATCGAAAAGATGGACGAGATTTTCAGGAAAATTGAATATGTGATCAGCAAAAAATCGAAGAAAGTGCTCATTGTTGAGGACAATTCAATGCATGCCAAAGCGCTGGCTTACTACCTGGGCACATTCGACATCCATTCCGAGCTCAAAAGCGATATTAACGATGGTGTTAATGCATTGTCCAATAACGAGGTCGACTGTGTGATCCTCGACATGGGTATTCCCGATAAAAAAGCATATGATATGCTGGAAGAGGCTAAAAAGAACCCCGGCTTCGAAAATGTACCAATCATCATCTTCACGGGAAAGAGCCTTTCCATGACCGAGGAACTGCGGATCAAGCAGTATGCGGATTCGATCATCGTCAAAACCGCGCATTCTTACCAGCGCATGCTCGACGAGGTTTCGCTCTTCCTGCATGTGGTGGAAGAGAACAAGAAAAACGCCCGCCAGGGCACCGAAGTCCGGAAACTCGGCGGACTCGGCGAGATCCTGAATAACAAAACCGTGCTCATTGCCGACGACGATGTCCGGAATATTTTCTCACTTTCCAAATCATTGGAAAACTATAAAATGAATGTCCTTACGGCACTGGACGGCAAGGAAGCCCTGCAAAAACTACAAGAAAACCCGGCTGTGGATGTGGTACTGCTCGACATGATGATGCCGCAAATGGACGGTTACGAAACCGCCAAGCGGATCCGCGAAAACCCGCAATGGCGCAACCTGCCGGTGATTGCCGTTACGGCCAAAGCCATGACCGGCGACCGCGAGAAATGCATCAATGCAGGCGCTTCTGATTATATTACCAAACCCGTGGACATCGACCAGCTGATGTCGCTGCTGCGCGTATGGCTTTACGAAAAATCCTGACCCCTCCATGGAAAAGAAAAAGATTATGATCGTCGACGACGACGCCCGGAACATCTTCGCACTTAAAGCAACCCTTAAATCGAAGGGTTTCGACTGCATTTCCTGCTCCGCCGCGACGGAAGCACTGGATATCCTGCGGACCGACGAGCCGGTAGACGCCGTGCTGATCGACATGATGATGCCCGAAATGGATGGTTACGAGGCCATACCGCTGATCAAAGTCCTGGAAAACAGGCAATCGGTGCCGGTGATCGCCGTCACTGCGCAGGCCATGGTCGGCGACCGGGAGAAATGTCTCGACGCCGGAGCCCACGAATACATTTCCAAACCGATCGATGTCGACAAGCTGTTGAAGATACTTAGTACTATCTGACACCATGATTGAAGAGGAAGACATCGATCTTTTGCTGAATGACCTGTTCGATCTTTACGGATATGACTTCACACGCTACTCGCGCGCTTCGCTGAAACGCCGGATTGTGCGGCTTTGCTCGCTCGACAAGTTCCCCAGCTTTGCGGAACTGCGCTACCGTGTGCGGAACGACCCGTCGTACCTCAAACGTTTCGTGGAGGAAGTGACGGTGAACGTGACCGAGATGTTCCGCGACCCGGCTTTTTACAAATCGCTGCGCGAGGAAGTGCTTCCCGTGCTCGGTACCAAGCCGTTTATCAGGATCTGGCATGCAGGCTGTTCGACGGGTGAAGAGGTATATTCGATGGCGATCCTGCTCAAAGAAGCCAACCTGCTGCGACGTTCGCTGCTGTATGCGACAGACCTTAACCCGAGCGTTCTGGAAAAGGTCAGAAAAGGCATATTTCCGCTGGCGCTGATGAAGCAGTATTCAGAAAGCTACATTTCGTCAGGCGGTACCAGGGATTTTTCGAGCTATTATACGGCACAATACGGCCAGGCCAAGTTTGATACGGAGCTTTCGGAGAAAATCATCATTTCGACCCATAACCTCGTCTCCGACAGTTCTTTTAATGAATTTGACCTGATTCTCTGCCGTAACGTACTGATTTACTTTGACAAAGAATTGCAAGACAGGGTACTTACGCTCTTCGATGCAAGCCTTGGCACATTGGGTTATCTTGCATTGGGGACCAAGGAAACTTTGAAATTCTCGGCTGTACAAAACAAGTTCAAGCAATTGAACCGGGAAAAAATATGGAAGAAAGTTATCTGAACCATACGTGTGAGTTCCTGCTGATCGGGGGTTCGGCGGGTAGCCTGGAAGTGCTGTTCAGGCTGCTTCCGATGTTGCAGGCCGATCTGCCGTTTCCTATGGCGCTCGTACTGCACCGGCGCAGTTCGGGCGATTCGTCGCTCTCGGACCTGCTGGGCTCCAAAACCCTGAACCCTACCCACGAGGTGGAAGACAAAGAGCCCGTCACACCCGGGACGATCTACCTCGCCCCTGCCGATTACCATTTGCTCATTGAGCACGACCGCACTTTTTCCCTGGACTATTCCGAAAAAGTCAATTTCAGCCGGCCCAGTATCGACGTCACATTCGAGTCGGCTGCGGAGGTCTACGGGCCTGGCTTGGTGGCGATATTGCTTTCTGGTGCCAACGAGGACGGTACCGGCGGCCTCATTGCCGTGAAGCGGGCGGGCGGCACGGCAGTCGTGCAAAATCCCGATACTGCCCAAATGCCGTTCATGCCGCATTATGCCATGACCCACCTCACCATCGACCACGTTTTCGACACCACGCAAATGGCCCATTTTATCAACGCGCTGGCATAGTATTTCTGGCAATCGTTGATTTGTACCACAAAAGCGGGATTCAGTCTTTCTTTTTGAACCGCTTTATCGGGAAATTTGCATAGCGTTTAAAACAGTAAGATCATGGCAAAGCCCAATAAACTATACAGCGTTTTATTCAACAAATGCCCGCGGTGCGGCCAGGGTGATTTTTTTATCACCAAAAGCGCCTATAACCTCCGGAACTTTGACAAAATGAACCGGTACTGCGCGCATTGCGGGGCCGATTTCGTGCCTGAGCCTGGTTTCTATCAGGGCGCATTGTACATCAGCTACGCACTCTACGTGGCATTTATGGTGATCTACTTCCTGATTTTTGTCAACTTTTTTAACGAATACCTCGACTATTTCCTGGCGAGCATCATCCCGATCCTCGTGATCCTGACGCCGCTTTTCTACCGCATTGCACGGCGGACCTGGCTAGCATTGTTTATCAAGCCCGTTTCAACGGAAAAACAGGCATAGTATCGTCAAATCGCCGGGCTCTTCCGGAAATCTTCCGGTGTCATGCCGGTTTCTTTCCGGAAGAACTTGGTGAAATAGGAGTTATCGTTGAAATTGAGCTTGTAGGCAATTTCTGAAACCGTCAGGTCGAGATTAATGAGCAGCCTTTTCGCTTCCAGCACGATCCGGTCGCGGATCAGCTCCCCCGCCTGTATCCCCAAATGCTCCTTGCACAATGCATTCAGATGGTTGGGCGTCACATTCAGCATTTCGGCATATTGCCCGGGGAGCCTCAAACGGTCATAATTTTTGTCGATAAGGCGGATGAAGTTCCGCACCGTCGCATTTTTGCCTTTCTCCGCATGCCGCTTCTTGTCCACCGAATCGCTCTGTTCGATGATCAGAAAAATTTGAAGCAACAATACCCGCACCATATCGTCACGCCAGGCCGTAGCCCGCGCGTTCTGAACGAGCAACTCTTCAAACAGTCCGCAAATGCGCTCCCGGATCCCGTCGGCGACCATAAGCACATTGTTGCTGCTATCCTGGTCGAGAAACGAAAACGAATCGAGGTACTCGGGTTGCAGCAGGAAGGATGTGAAGAATGACTCCGAAAAGTTGACCACATAGCCTTCCATCTCCTCCTCAAAATCCCACGTATGCACCTGACCGGGGATCATGAAATAGACCTGGTAGGGCGAAGCTTGAAAGTGGTGAAAATCAATGGTATGTCGGCCGTGTCCCCGGGTAAAGAGTACCAGGTGGTAGAAGCTGTGGCGGTGCGGAAATACGAGGCTCTGGTGTTCGTGGATGTATTCCGAAAACCGGGCGATCATAATATGGTCTTCGCGGTATTCGGAAAGCGGGCCGATGTCGAGCCGTGGAAATGAACCGTGCATGGGGCAATGCTAAATTGGGACAGAGCCGGCAATTTAAGGTTTATTCATGATTTGACACCAGTTGAGTATCTTGCAGCTGTTTCCTTTACGCTTCTCATCTCATGTGGAAGGCCTTTGCATTGTGTTTTGCGCTGGTATTGCTCATTGCCGCTTCCAGGCGGGAAGTGATCGGCGTGCAAAATTGCACCGACCGCTTTCGCACTGACGCAAAGGAATTTGCCGCACGTGTGCGGGAGATGCGGGTTGCGATCGGGCAAACGGACTCCACCGACGCACAAAGCATCGCACACGCGAAACAAAAGCTGAAAGACGCACGCGTGGCTTACAAACGGATCGCTTTTTTTCTCGACTACTTTTTTTTCACCTCTTCCCGGATCTACAACCGCCCGCCCAAAAACGAGATCGAAGAGCCACACCTCGAATACGCGGCACCTGCCGGGCTGCAATACATCGAAGCGCTGCTTTTCGACGACCCCAGCCTGCATAAGGCGGAAATGCTCCAGCAATGCCGCTTTCTGGAAACGGCCGCGGACGACCTGCCCGCATTGTTATACAATTTCAAAGCCACCGATGCCCAGGTCCTCGAAAGCGTCCGGATAGAGCTGATCAGCGTTATGACGCTCGGCATTACCGGCTTCGATGCGCCGTTGCTGAAAAGCGGTCTCGACGAAGCCTCCGCTTCGCTGCAGGCGATGCACGAGGTTTTGAAACCCTATTTGAAACATTCCGGTGATGAGAGAGTCGGGAAATTCATGGTTTCCGGCGAAGTATACCTGCGCAAAAGCAGTGATTTCGACACATTCGACCGGCTCTATTTCCTGACGCAGTACGCGTTACCCTTGCAGGAACACCTCGGCCGGATGATCGGTGAAATAGGTTTAGAAATCAATTCAAAGGAAATTTTAAATTATAATGCTAAAAACCTATTCAGTCCCGACGCCTTCGCGCCCGCTGCTTTTGGTGGAACAGCAAATGAAAACCCCGCATTGGCCGAACTGGGCGAAAAACTATTTTTCGAAACGCGGTTATCGTCCAACGGAACACGCAGCTGTGCGTCCTGCCATAACCCCGCCCTGCATTTCACCGATGGCTTACCCAAAAGCACCGGT
>CBIHPQ010000161.1:0-13987 GCA_966211825.1 uncultured Dyadobacter sp.
AAGTCGTATTCTCCGGATCATACCCGGTGTATTTGCTCCACAAATGCACGTTTTCCGCATTCACATATACCCGCGCGCCGCTCACTTTCAACTTCGAAGCCCATTTCGCAGGCAATGCATAGGATACCCGCACGTTCCGAAGGCGCACGAAGGTGGCGTCTTCAACCAAGTAGGAAGAAAACTGCTTCTGTAAACCGAGGTAGTTCACCGACGGTTTAAAATGCTTGCCATCGCCGGGATTGCTTTCCGACCGCCAGTAGTTGTACATGCTCGCAAAGAAGTTCCGGCCATTATCCCAGGTGCCCAGGTAACGCACGTTGTTGTTCGCGATCTCGCCGCCGAATGAGCCCTGGAAGAGGAACGACAGTTCGAAACCTTTGTAGCCCACCGTGTTGGTGATACCGGCTGTGAAATTCGGTTGGTAGTTACCCAGAATAGTCCGGTCGGCATCGCTGATCTTGCCGTCGCCATTCACGTCACGCACTTTCGGATCACCCGGCGTGGTGCTGGTATGGTGCGGATAGGCATCGATTTCCGCCTGGTTTTTAAACACCCCATCGAAAATGTAGCCATAGAAGTTCGAAACGGGCTGGCCCACTTCCGTACGCACCGTCACGACGTTGTCGACGTACTGGATCGGCGCGTTGCCCGGACCAAGTTGCAGCACTTTGTTGCGGTTTCTGGAAATGTTGAAATCCGTTGTCCAGGTGAATGCGTCCGTCAGGTTTTTGGTAGAAATATTCAATTCCACGCCCCGGTTGCGCATTTTACCGATGTTGGTCAACTGGGTCGAGAAACCGGTAATATCAGGCACCGGCACGAAAAGCAGCATATCGCGGGTTACCGAATTGTAATACTCCGCCGAAAGATTGACGCGATTATTGAAAAGTCCCAGATCTACGCCGATGTTGAACTGGTTTGTTTTCTCCCATTTCAGATCAGGGTTTGCCAGACTATTCACTTTCAAACCGTTAGCAAGGTTTGCACCATTCACATATTGCGCCGCAGCCAGCAGACTGATCGCACCATAGTTAGGGATTTGGTTGTTGCCCGTCACGCCATAGCTTGCACGGAGTTTCAGGTTGTTCACAGCCGTCACACCCGACATGAATGCCTCATCCGAAAGCAACCAACCCGCCGAAACGGAAGGAAAATACCCCCATTTATTGTTCTCACCAAAACGCGACATACCATCACGGCGCATCGCACCGGTCAGAAAATACCGGTTTTTGAAATTGTATTGAACCCGCGCCAGGTATGACAGCAGCGACCATTCGCTGGCCGTCGTATTTCCGGCGGTAACCGTGCCTGCATTGAGCGTGTGCACAAGGTCGTTCGGGAAATTGTTGGCGGCCACATACATCGTTTCATCCCGCTGCTTCTGGCTCGTGTAGCCCAGCAACCCGGTGACTGCATGTTCGCCAAATTTTTTATCGTAAGTCAATGTATTCTCGCTGAGCCAGTTGAGCATATAAGCGTCGCTTGCATTACCCTGCGCAGCCAGCACCGCCGAGTAGCCATATTTCTGTTTATCATTCCAATAAAAATTGCTGCGCGTGTTGTAAAGGTTGCCACTGAGGCTGGTACGGAACCGCAGCCCGTCGACGATTTCGTATTCCAGATAGCCGGTCGCCAGCGTGTTGAAAGACTTCCGGCCCTTATCGACCTCTCGGGTGAGTGAGTACGGGTGCCAGAGGTTCATATCGGCGAAGGAAGTAAAGCGGAACCAGGTCGAATTCGGGTCACGGAAACCAAGGTTGCCGTTTTCATTGTAGACCGGGAAAATCGGATCGCTTTGCAGGCCGAGGCTAATTACGTCACTTTTGCCCTGCGTACCCTCCGTGCGGTCGAAAATGGAGGTTAAACCAATATTCAAACCCGCGCTAAGGCGCTTTGAAATTTGCGTTTTAAGATTGGAACGAATCGCCAGACGTTTGTAATAGTTGGCGTCCAGAACGGCCGTTTGATCCAGATATGCGCCCGAAAACATGTATTGCGTTTTTTCCGTGCCGCCTGTCACTGTTAGCTGCGCATTGAACGAAGGCGCGGTGCGGAACATAACGTCCTGCCAGTCGGTGCCTTTGCCAAACTGCTGCGGACTGGTCGTAAAATCCTCCGGAATGCGCAATGTGGTCGGCCGTGCGCTGTTGGGGTCATTCGCATTGCCGCCCTGAGCCGTCCACGCATTGTTTTTAGCATCCACATAAGTCTCGATATACTGCTGCGCGTCCATCATTTTTACGCGGCGCGTCACTTTCTGCGAGCCATATTCCACGTTCGCACTCACATTTACTTTCCCGGGTTTACCGGTTTTGGTGGTAACGATAATTACCCCGCTCGATCCGCGCGAACCATAAATAGCCGCCGAAGAGGCATCTTTCAGCACTTCGATCGATTCGATATCCTGCGGATTAATGAGGTTCAGGTTGAAGTTTTCCAATGGCACCCCATCCACCACGATCAGCGGGTTGGTACCGGCCGTAATCGAACTGATCCCACGGATCTTGATCACCGGGGAAGCCCCCGGCGCACCCTGCGATTGCGAAATATTTACCCCCGGCAATGTTCCGGCCAGCGATTGGCTGACGTTACTGAATGAACGGTCTTTGAATTTGTCATAATTAACGGAAATCACCGCCCCTGTCACCGCCCGCTTGCTCTGCGTTCCATACCCTACCACGACCACCTCTTCAAGCGATTTGTTCTCAGGCACCAGTTTTACGCCGATGTCGGTGCGGGTACCGACTGTTTCTTCCAACGATTTGTAACCTACAAAACTGAATACCAGTACAGTAGCCTGATCAGGTACGTCAATCTGGAACGCACCGTTGGCATCGGTCGTCGTTCCGCGTTGCGTACCCTTGATCACGACACTCACACCCGGCAGCGGGTCGGCGTCGCTTACACCCGTCACCCTGCCCTTCACGGACAGCGTCTGCGCATGCACCACCGGAACTACCAGCAGACATGCGAGCATGATGCGTAAGAGTTGTTTCATAAACATTCTAGCGATTAGGGAAGTAGTGATTTTCTTTTTCTTTCTTTTTTATTCTAATTTTTACGAAAAGTAGGAACTATTTTATTTGAAAAAAATATTTACAAACTTTTTCTGTCTTATTTTTATAAAAAATTGTTGAAAACCAGTTTTTGTCACTTGAAGGCGCGTAAACAACCCAACAATTAGGCTTTAAATCGAATCAATAAATACTATATTCGTAAGCATAAAATAGACTAGCAGGAAACTAATGGAAAGAATAACGGCACTGTACTATATTGAAACCCCTCATAATGTGGAAAAAGCGGCTGCGGTGCTGGCCGGAGAGCAGTCGTCGGGAACATTCGTGGCCGTGCCGGGCGAGACCGAGGAGCTGAAAACCAGGTTCGCAGCCCGCGTGGAGCATATCGAGCACCTTGAAACCGTTTCAGAACCAGCGATTCCCGGCGCACACTCGCCCGATGGCTTGTACCGGCGCGCGCAAGTGGAAGTATCATGGTCGGTGGAGAATTTCGGCCATAACCTACCCACGCTCGTCTCGACCTTGCAGGGAAATCTGTACGAAATCACGCAGTTTACGGGATTGAAACTCATGGACATCCAATTCCCGGAAACATATGCAAATGCTTACCGCGGCCCGCGCTTCGGCATCGACGGCTGCCGGTCGCTTACCGGAGTCGCTTCCGGCCGGCCGCTCATTGGTACGATCATCAAACCCAGCGTGGGCCTCACACCCGCGCAAACTGCCGAAATCGTGGGGACGCTCGCCCATGCAGGCATCGATTTCGTGAAGGACGACGAGTTGATGGCCTCGACCGCGAACTCTCGTTTTGAGGATCGTGTCAATGCGGTAATGCAGGTCATCAACCGCCACGCCGACAAAACCGGCAAAAAAGTGATGTACGCATTCAATATCACAGACGAGATAGAGCCAATGCTTCGAAAATATGAGCATGTGGTCAAATCCGGCGGTACTTGCGCGATGATCAGCCTTAATAGCGTCGGGCTATCTGGCGCCAAGCACATCTGCGACCTGGGCCAATTGGCCATTCACGGTCACCGCAATGGTTGGGGCATGCTGAACCGCCATCCGTTGCTGGGTATCGAATTTCCTGCCTACCAAAAGCTCTGGCGGCTTGCAGGCGTGGATCAGCTGCATGTGAATGGTATTCAAAATAAATTCTGGGAGTCGGACGACTCTGTGGTGCGCTCTATCGCCAGCTGCCTAGATCGTGCACCGCTTGATAAACCGGTACTACCGGTGGTATCTTCCGGACAATGGGGCGGACAGGCCTTTGAAACCTACCGGCGCACGCAAACGACCGATCTATTGTACATGGCCGGAGGAGGCATTATGGCACATCCCGGTGGCCCGGCGGCCGGTGTAACGGCATTGCAGCAGGCCTGGAAAGGCGCAGTGAACGGTTTAACGCTCGAAGAAGCAGCGCGGCAATACCCGGAATTTGCGAAATCGGTTGAAAAGTTTGGGAAACTGCAATTCGACCGCGCATGAGCCCCAACGAACTCCTGCTGGCATTCTACGGCGACGATTTCACCGGCTCCACCGACGCGATGGAAATCCTCGAACGGGCGGGCATCCGCACCGCGTTGTTCATAGAGCCCCCTACACGCGAGGACCTTGGCCGCTTCCCGCACATACGCGCGTTCGGGATCGCGGGCATGACGCGCGCGATGACGCCACCGCAGATCGAGAAAACCTTGCGGTCCGCATTCGAGACACTCAAAAACGCGGGCGCGCGGCATGTCCACTATAAGGTATGCTCGACATTCGACTCGTCGCCGACGATTGGAAGCATCGGCAAAGCAATTGATATCGGCGCGGACGTGTTTGATCCGCGTTTCATTTCACTGGTCGTGGCGGCGCCGTCGCTG
The DNA here is from genome assembly GCA_966211825.1 of uncultured Dyadobacter sp. GTDB lineage: Bacteria > Bacteroidota > Bacteroidia > Cytophagales > Spirosomataceae > Dyadobacter. The sequence continues at coordinate 4,889 of CBIHPQ010000161.1, forward strand.
GGCCGGTACTGTGCATTCGGAAACCTGTTTGCCAGGATGGGAATCGGGAGCAATGGCCAGATCCACCGCCTCGACCGCCATCCGAGCATGAGCAAGCACCCTACTACCCCGGCCGACGAAAGTGATCTCCGGGTGCACCTGGGCAAGCAAACGTCAAAATCCTGCGGACTGATCGACATTCTGCAAATCGAGGGCGAATTCCATGTCGCAGCCGACCTGCTTAAAGATTCAGTGACGAATAACCAAATTGTTCTGTTCGACGCGCTTTACGCTAACCAAATGTCACGCATTGGTGCATTAATCGACCCATTTGGAAACCCACGCGCACCACACTTTTCAGTGGGCTCATCGGGTGTTGAAATGGCGCTTACCGGCTTCTGGAAATCGGAAGGAATCATTAACTGCCCTGCCGAATGGCCCAAACCAGGCGAATCCACGCCGCTGCTCGTAGTCTCCGGAAGCTGCTCCCCTGTTACCGCCCGGCAAATCGACTATGCATTGGCACACGGCTTCGCAGAAATAGCCCTCGACACGCCGTCCATCGCCGCAGCAACACACGACCGGACATTTGCCGGCGATACAGACAAGGCCATCAGATTATTGGAAAAAGGACAGAGTGTAGTCATTCACACCAGCAAAAGCACCCAGGATGAACGGTTCACAAAGTCAAATAATATCCTTAAAACCAATGGATTAACCGATATTGAAATCCAGAGTACGACATCCTCATTGTACGGCGAGGCCCTGGGCACGATCGCACGAAACGTACTGTCTCATGCCAAAATCCGGCGCCTGGTCATTGCCGGCGGCGACACATCCGGTGTCGTAGCGAGGACGCTCGGTATCAAAGCTGTTGAAATGATCGCGCCCCTATCCCCGGGCGCCCCTCTCTGCCGCGCTTTCGCGCCTGCATCGCCCGCGGATGGGTTAGAGGTTAACTTCAAAGGCGGGCAGGTTGGCGGGGAGGATTACTTTGAGGTGGTGCGGGCTGGGACGCAAACCAAATTTGAAAATCATGCAGCACTGGCAGGAACGGATCAGCATCAGCCCTGAAATTCGTTTTGGAAAACCTTGTATTCGTGGTACAAGAATAGCTGTACGCGACATTTTGGATTGGCTTTCCAACGAAATGACTTTTGAAGAAATCATCAATGATTTTCCTCCGTTGACACAAGAAGATATCCTTGCAGCTATTGAATTTGCCGCAAATGGGGAAGAGAACACTAAAATTTTAATCACGGCAACATGAAGTTTCTTTTTGACGAGAATATACCTTACAGGATCGTCAAAAAGTTAAAGCTCTCATTACCAAATTTTATTCACGTAAGTCAAACATCACTTAGATATGCCTCAGCAGATCGCAAAATCTGGGCATACGCAAAAGCTTATGACTATGTCATCGTAACTTTCGATGAAGATTTTAAGGAACTCTCCCAAGGCATATTAGAAATTTTTTGCTTTTCTCCATTTCCCTATTGCGCCCGCTCTCCGATCACCTCATCATTATTCACGAACTGCTGCTCGTTAATCATTCTCCTCCGCCAGTAATTCGCCAATATCGACCCCGAAATATTCATCCAGGGACTAAAAACAGCTGCTGCAAGCCCCACAGTGCCCAATTTCCCCATAGCCCCGGCCAATCCTGACGCCATCCCGCCGTTTTGCAAACCTACTTCGAATGCCATAGTTCGCGCCGACGCCTTGTCCAGGCCCAATAACCGGCTCAGCCAATAACCAAAAAAATACCCGGCCGAGTTGTGCACGACCGATACAAAAAAGAGTAGAAACCCGACTTGCATCAGGTTGTCGCGGCCGGCGGCGGTGGTTACGGTCGTGAAATAGATTATGCCGAACATCGAAACATAAGGCATGTACCGGTCAAGGTTTTTGAACGACAATGTAATCAAATGATAGCCAAGCCCCACCAGGACTGCACCCCCGAAGAACGACAACACTTCGAGCGATTGCAGGGCCGGCTCAGACAGGGTTCCAGCCAGCCACGACCACAGGCCCAACAACAAAGCCCCAAGCCATGCCATAGAAGCTGACGCTGTACCATAAACGTTTCGCCTTCCGCGAAGTGAAGCTGTTTTCAAAAAGTCGTGGATCAATGCGGCACCGATGGGCACGATGACGATCTTGATGATCTCCATCATCATATCCAGAAAACGAATCTGGATGAGCGTACCGGCCAGGATCTTCATCAGGAAGGGCGTTAAGAATGGCGCTGCGAGCGTGGTCATAGCCGTTACCGCGACGGATAGCACCAAATTAGCCCTGGCAATGTACACCATCACGTTGGAAGCCAGCCCACTCGAACAAGAACCCAAAAGAATAATGCCGGCGGCGATTTCCGGATCGAAATGGAAGATTTTAGTCAATGCAAAGCCTGTGAGCGGCATAATGGTGAAATGGCTGCAAAGCCCTACCAGAACGCCTTTCCCCGAGGTTGCCAGCTCCGAAAAATCCCGGAGGCTCATCTGAATCCCCATTCCGAACATTACAAATTGCACCACAATGAGAATCAGCCACTTATTCCTCAAATCAAAATTACCTATATGCAGAAAGGACTGTGGGAAAGCCATGCCGGCCACCACCGCGGCGGCGATCCAGGCCGTGTATTGGTATCCTTGCAAAGACGGGATAGCCCCGATGCCGATAGCCCATGCCACCGCAGCGCCCAATGCGGCTGATTTGAAAAGCTCATCCGCCCCCGTAAACCACGCGAAGAGCAGCACTGCAACACCCAGCGCGGCCAGCGAAAGGCATATTTTCCTGATTATCAACATCATTATACCTGATTAATCACCGAGGCCAGGTAGCGGATAGCTTCCGGCGGGCTCGCAATAATGGGAACCGTTTTTTCATTCTCTGACAGCGTATCGACCACCCGCGCCATCGAAGCCTGTGCAAGCAGGATCACGTCCACCTGTGCGGACAGCTCGCGCAATGCCTGGGCGACCATCTGATCATGCAGCGCGGGATTTCCGCCCATGAGTGCGTCAAAAGCACCTTCGCAAAGTCTGGTGGTCAATTCTATTTCCTTGCCGGCAGCGTGTGCGCGGCGTTTTACCAAATCGGCGGTCGGTTCCAGCGTGGTAGGCAATGTCGCCACCACCCCTATCCGCCGGCCTTTTGAAACAGCCAGATCGGCCATGGGCTGGTCCACACGGAGCACGGGAACAGACGAAAGTGTAGCGGCAGCCTCCACCGCCCGTCCAATGGATGAGCAAGTTACCAGGAGGCGGTCTGCACCGGCAGCTTCGGCCGAACCCACATAATCCACAACCCGGCGGGCCGTTGCCGGCGAGAGCTTCCCTTTCGCGATCACGTCCTTAATGAGACTGTCGTCGACAATATTGAACACATTTACCCCCGGCAGATATTCGCTGCATAATTGCTGAAAGATCGGCACGAGTGTGGCCGACGTGTGGATCAGTCCTAATGTCACTGGTTTCATGAATGTGTATTCGGAAAAGTCAGATATGAGTCTTAAAGGCGGAGCGTAACGAATATTACTTTCGTTTATAGTCTAATTGTTTTCGAAATTTAACTAAATGCACTGATTATACAAAGAAAAAAGACAAAAAAAGACCGGACATGATCCGGTCTTTTTAATCCTTTACTATCTATGTTAACCAATCAAAGTTTTTATCATTCCCGGTATTCTTTGATCCGCAGGGCCAGGTAAGGCGTCATGGGCAGGCGGATCGATGTTCTTTTCTTGTCATGAATGCGGTAGTCGCTGGTCTCTGCGATCTCAAAAACCTCGGGGCGTTCATCGATCGTCATATTCCAGGTATCGATCACCTCTACCTTAAATTTCCGTCCTGCTTTCGGTCCGCCCTTGCGTGGCAGGTTGAATTCCCATTCCGGCTGCATGTTTTTACCCTGGTACACGAGGTAATAACTGCTGTCGGCACGCGACGTTTGGTGATCTTTCCACGGATCTGCCAGTTCAAGCGGGCCGGGTGCTTCTTCCAATATCTTTCTCAAAAACCCGATCCGGGCCGGACTGCTGCCAATCAGGCGGCCGCCTTTTGCCCAAAAAATCGTGTCGCCCGCATTCTTGTACGTCTCCCCGTGCGTCACGTACGTGCCCGCAATCACCCCCTGCCAGAACGCCTCAGTCATTTCCTCGCCGCTCAAATGCCCCCAACGCTGCTGTAAATCACCCTCATAACACACCTCGTCGTAGACCATCGGCCGGAAAAAAACGTCCCTGAGCAGCGTTGCCCGACCAAAATCCTCCACCGTCGAACCATTCTGAATGCTGACATGGGTAAACTCCGGCTTCCAGTTATCATAATAGACGCTTCCATTGTGAATCGAGCAAAGGTGGCCGTAAGGGTCTGCATTCACGACTGCTTTGGTGTAAATGTCCCAATCAGCACGCGGTTTGGTTTTGATATAATCAAATTCATTGGCCATCGACCACCATACATTCCTGAACGAAGCCAGACGGGCCGTCAGATACTGGATATATTTCAGGTCATTCTCTTTACCAAGACTATCAAATCCCCAATGACCCTTATCGTAAGGATGAAAAACGATCACATCAGCTTCAATTCCCAGCTTTTTCAGGTCGTCGATCCGCTTTTCGAGATGCTGGAAGAAAGCCGGCTCGAACCGGGAAAGATCCCACTGAAACTTCGGCTTGCCTTTCGCGTCCTTCGTTTCCGATTTTTTCACATAAGGATAATAAGGCGGCTCATTCTCGACATGCGAGTAATATTTGGGAAAAACACACATCCTCACCTTGTTGAAAGGCGCATCGGTCAATGTTTTCAGGGTAATCTCTTCCAAACCTTCGGGCTGGTGCGTCCACGCGTACAACGTCGTACCGAAAGGATAGTAACGCTTCCCGTCGGCGTATTTAAAATGATAAGTATCAGCCACTTGCACAGGCCCGTGATTGTCCTTACCCGGCTCTATGCAAGAGAATGCGCCGGACTTTCCGTTCAGCGACTTATTGTTACTGATGGTCTTATACTTCCATTCGCCGGTTTTCTGGGGCATAAATCGGATTTTATAAGCACCATTGCCGTCGTAAAACCCGGCTACCCTGACCTTTTCACTCCCATTCGAAAACTCGGCCGACAAGGTTACGTCCACGAATGGATTACCGTTCTGCGGCCCATTCAGTTTTACTTCAAACCGCTCCCATCGCTCCACACGATCCTGGGCAATGGCCGAAAGAGCCAGGCAGACACAAACGCAAAATACAGCAATATACTTCATGATCAATGTGTTATGTAAACCGGATTAGCTGTACCCACGGCCTCCCTCCACCCTTTGTAGCGGGATATTACCGCTTCGTTAGCGGCATTTGGCATCACCGATGAATGGCCCTCGTTTAATTTCCGGAGATATTCTAAATCCGGATAAACGCCTGAATGCAACCCCGAAAGATACGCAGCGCCCAATGCAGATACTTCCGGAAAGCCAAGGTTGACGACCGGCTTTTCGAGCAGATCGGCCAACATTTGCACCACGAAACCGTTGGAGGTTAAGCCCCCGTCGATCTTCAACTCCTGCAATGCAATGCCGGTGTCGGTTTCCATCGCCGTAATCACGTCTTTGATCTGAAAAGGAATGGATTCCAGCGCTGCACGCACAATATGGTTTTTGTTTGAATTAAATGTCAGACCTGTAATCGAAGCCTTCCGGTTCATGTCCCAATGCGGCGCACCGAGGCCGCTAAACGCCGGAACGAGGTAAACGCCGCCACTATCCTTGACCGAAAGTGCCATGGTCTCGGTTTCACGGATATCGCTGAACAGCCCTAGGTTCGATTTGAGCCATTCAATGGTTGCCCCACAAGTCACAATTACGCCTTCCAGCGCGTATTCGACCCTTTCGCCCGCGCTCCAACCGATCGTCGTCACCATTCCCTGTTGTGAGGGTTTCGGTTCGGGGCCTATATTCATTAAAATAGAAGAACCGGTCCCTAATGTCGCCTTTGCAATACCCGGACCGAAGCAACCTTCCCCAAATGCAGCCGCGTGCGAATCGCCGATCATCGCGGTAACCGGTAACTGTTCGGGCAATAGGCCGTTAAAGTCAGTTTGCCCGAAATGCGAAGAAGACGACTGAATATCAGGCAAATGCAAACCTTCCAACCCAAAGGACCGGATCAGTTCATCGTCCCAGGACAGTGTTTGAAGATTGAAAAACAGCGTCCGCGACGCATTGGTATGGTCTGTCAGATAAGCCTTTCCGCCTGTCAGTTTATACAAAAGCCAGGTATCCACTGTCCCGAAGAATGCATTCCCCTGCGCAATCGCCTTTTTAACCTGCTCATTATAAATATTCAGCCAAATCACCTTGGAACCTGAAAAGTAGGGATCGGCCAGGAGTCCTGTTTTCTGCCGAATCATTTCTTCCAGCCCGGCCGCACGCAATTGTTCGCAAACGGCAGTCGACCTTTTGCATTGCCAGACAACGGCCTGATGCAGCGGTTCGCCATTGCGATCCCAGAGCACGAAAGTTTCCCGCTGGTTGGAAATCCCGCACGAACGGATATCCTCTATACGTCCATCCTTCGAAGTGAAATCCGCTATGCATTTTTCCACCGACGCCAGAACGTTCTCAAATATCTCCTTCGGGTCTTGCTCCACCAGGCCGCCATCGAGGTACGTCGTATGCAACGGCTCGCTACCACGCGCCACCACTTTGCCTTTCTCGTTGAAAATGACGGTTTTAGTACTACTTGTACCCTGATCGATCGCCAGAACAAATGGGCCGTTCAACATTTCGGAAGCGTCGTTTTCAAATTGCTAACTAATTCTTAATTCTCTAAAACAAAGAAAAGAAAAACAATCGAAAACAAAGCTAAAAATAGGAGGAAAAATATTGATTTATTTATGTGGAATATTGCCTTGGGTGCAATTTCGTCAATGCACATCCAACAACTTAAATTTAGAAACTATATTTTTTACTGCGATTATGAAAATAACGATGACACCCAACGCAAGAAATGCTAGATCTACTTTCGAGTCGGGGCGACAAACTGTCACGTCAAACGCGAGATAGATGATCTTTGCTGCGGAGCAAATCGCTGTGAAGTCGAAGAAAACAATGGCCACATCCCGTTCCTGTAAATTCTGAATACCATGTTTGATCGCGGCAAAAATTATATAAGATGCACAGCCAATTAGACTAATAGCCAACGAGATGGCATATTGGTTGAAGTACTTTTCCATACAATCATTCAATTGTGGTAATGATTGTAGTTAATGACAGATCGATTTTTTCGCAGCAGGTGTAGGCGATGCTTTCTTACAGGATCTAACAGCGACTTCTTCTTTTTTATCAGACCAAACACCCAAGCTTGCCCCTATCACAAAGCCCGCGATAGCAATGATAGGACCAAATGGAGCACAAAGCGTACCGATCGCTGTTCCGAAGATGATTGGCGTCGCCAATTCGTTTTTGTTTTCTGTATTCGTATTCATGGTCTAAGTGCGTGGTTTAGTTTGAGAGATGATTACTTTCTCAAAACTAGCACTATTTCCAAAGCATGTCAAGGCGCTACCTTTATTTAAACGTTTACTGTCGTTTAAAATCGGATAGACCACATTTAGAGCAAATTACATCACTTCTCCGGCTCTCAGGCGTCACTTTCAAACTCACCATTTTGCCCCCTTTCCACTCCCCTTCCACCGTCGTATTCCGCGGCGCGTGCAGCTTGAACTGCACGTCCCAATCCGCAGGCCAGGCGGGCAAAATGTAAATTGAATCACCTTCCGTTTGCATCAGCATTTCCTGCAAGCCTATCATGCCGGAGCCGCCCCAGTTATGGTCGGGGACCCAGTCGTGGCCGGGGCCCCAGAATGCCGGAAAGCGGCGGCCGGAATCCTGTAATTTTTTGATGGTTAATGCCGCCGCCTCGTCGGTGAGGCCCAGGCGGGCGCAGAAGATATTGTCCTGGTGCCAGCTCGTGTGGTTGCGGTTTTTAATGGCTTCCGTGTCATATTTCCACGTGTTAATGGCCGTTTCGAGGTCGGGCTTGCCGATACCGTAGATGCCGTAGGGAAAAACCGGGTAGAGCTGCGGGATTTCCGTGTTTTGGATGCGCTCCCACGCCTGCGCAGGGGCGATTGTGCGGTGGCCCTGCATTTCGCGAAAGCTGAGCGGCGGTACCCGTTGCAGCATTTCCTGCCAGCGCGTGCGTTGCGCTTCACTGCCGTATTGCGTCGGTAATGCAAGCATTCTTTCCAGCACCGTTTTCAGGCCGGCAACAGTTGTTACGGAGTTGTAAGCCATTTTGTAGGTTTCTGCGGCGCTTCCGGGGAAAAGTACGAGATGCCCGTTCTGATCCAGCTTCGCCGCGCTCCGTTGGGACGCGAGGTATTGGTAATGCTCATCGAAAAACACCACGCAACTCTCAATGAGCGGCAAGTAGTCTTGCACGTCTGCGCCGGTAAAATGCTGCTGATCGAGGATCATCAGACAGAATTCCAGAGACGTATCCCAAAGATATTCAAGCCATTTATTGTACTCCAAACCGGGGTCATAGCCGTCCGGACGTTTCGAGCCGTATTCCGCATAGTTGGGCAAACCGAAATTCTCAAGCTGCTCGGTAAACGACGCGCCGCCGTGGCCCCAGTAATGCTTTGTGCGGATTTCAGCATTATTTAAAATCCGCTGATAAAACTCGAATTGCGGTTTCATCAGATCAAAATCACCGCTTTTTAGCATCGGCCAGTAGACAAGCCGCTGGTTTTGCGCTGTAAAAGTCCCGCCGCCCCAGTTCCGGTGATCGGCCGTGAAATGATAGGACGTATCCACAAAAACCGGGTCGTAGGTAAACAACCCGCCATTGAACTTGGTAGGATAAGTCCCGAACGCATTGCAGCCCAGCATGTAACGGAAAAGCTGGTAGTTACGGCCTACCTGCCACACGGGCGATGCACTATCCTTTTTACTGACATTCAATGCAATATAACTCCGTTGCCAGTACTGTTTCCACCATTCGAGCGTTCGGAGGCGCGCTGTTTTCCCGGCCATACGACTGCTTTGCACCGTTTCCAAAAGTCCCCTTTTCCATTCGGCAACCTCCTGTTGCTGGTCGGTATGGAGATAAATGCTTAACTG
>CBIHPQ010000162.1:0-13982 GCA_966211825.1 uncultured Dyadobacter sp.
TGCATTCCCATCAGAATCATTACGCATGAAACTTTGCTTTGCCACCAACAACCGGCACAAACTGGAAGAAATACAGGCATTACTGGGCGACCAGTTCGAGCTCGTGACATTGAGCGACATCGGTTGCAACACCGACATTCCCGAACCTTACGATACGATTTCAGAAAATTCAGAAGGCAAGGCGCGGTTCGTACAAGACAACTTCGGCATTGATTGCTTCGCCGACGATACAGGCCTCGTTGTATACGCATTGAATGGCGAACCGGGCGTAAAATCCGCGCGCTACGCAGGCGAGCAACGCGATTCCAATGACAATATCGATCTCCTCCTTACAAATCTTGCCGTAAAAGAAAGCCGCACAGCGCGCTTCGTCACCGTTATCACATTGTGTTTGAATGGACAGTACCACCAATTTGAAGGGACTGTCGAGGGCATTATCATCGATGAAAAAAGAGGCAGCAACGGCTTTGGCTACGATCCGGTATTCGTCCCGGAAGGCCACACCCGCACATTCGCGGAAATGGCCATGCAGGAAAAATCAGAGATGAGCCATCGCGGTCGCGCATTCGCGAAACTCGTCGCTTTCCTCAAACAACAATGAAATTTCTATCCATCATATAAATCGTACGGACATGTCGGACTTTAACTCGGATGATTATCGCTACGATGGTAGCAAGAAATTTGACATCAGTAAAGCCAAAACGAAGTTTAAGGATATCTACGCCGACAAGGCCGAGTACGAGGCCATGCAGGAAGAATCGGCCAAAGAGCTGGATGAGCTGCAGAGCATGATGTACGCACACAACCGCTACGGCCTGCTGGTGATATTTCAGGCAATGGACGCGGCGGGGAAAGACGGGACGATCAAACACGTCCTGGCCGGGGTAAATCCCGTGGGTGTCAAAATCCATTCTTTCAAAAGGCCGACGGAAACCGAGCTGGGCCACGATTTTCTGTGGCGGACGAACCTGGTGTTGCCTCAGCGTGGTACGATCACGATTTTTAACCGCAGCTATTACGAGGAAGTGTTGGTAGTGAAAGTCCAGCCCGAGATCCTTACCCAGTCGCAGCGCCTGCCTGCGGAACTGACCGAGGATTTGGATAAATTATGGAAGAACCGCTATTCGGATATCAAAAACCTGGAAAAATACCTCTACCGCAACGGTATCCGGGTGATCAAGTTTTTTCTTAATGTTTCAAAAGAAGAACAGGCAGAACGGCTCATCGAGCGCATTGAAGACCCATCTAAAAACTGGAAATTCGAGGAGCAGGATGTGAAAGTGCGTGACAAATGGGCGGAATACATGCAGGCTTACGAGGATTGTATCAATGCAACAGCCTCCAAAAAAGCTCCCTGGTATGTAATCCCCGCCGACGATAAAAAGAACCTGCGACTGAGCGTCGCTAAAATCATCGCTGAGGAACTGAAACAGATGAAAATGACCTATCCGGAATCGGGACCGCAGCGGACCGAGGAGCTGCGGCATTTCATCGACATTATCAACGAGCAAACGAAGCAACCATAAAAAAGAAAGGCCGCTGATCGATGATCAGCGGCCTTATAGCTATGCATGGTGTGAAGTTATATCTTACTTTTTGATGGTGAAGTTTCCGCCACCAATTTTGTATCCTTCCGCATACAGCTCCACATTGTACTTTCCAGGGCGGAATTTGTTGGCGTTATCGTACAACATCTCCACTTTCTGGTTGTTGTTCTGATAAGCGATCGACTCACGGGTAGTAAATTTAGATGGTGCTCCATCGATTTCAAACTCACCTGAACCAGTAGCATCGTCAGCTACAACCGCTCCGTCGGGATCAAGCACCCGTACATAAATATCTTTTGGCTCCTGAGCAGTCAAATCATTTTCCGGAAGGTTGAAAACCAGTTTCAACTTGTCGACGCGGCTCGCTTTGTATTCTTCGCGTTCTTTGGTTTTACCTCTTGAATTAACTGTCAACACTTTCAAATTCTGCGCTTTCAGAGAGGCTGCTTTGCTCACTTTTGCGCTCAACTCTTTGTTAGCCGCAGTAAATGTCGTTACAGAGTCGGTCAGCTCGGCCTGGCGTTGTACTAATCGCTCACGCTCGCTGGTGAGTGTTCCCACGTGTGTGTGCAGGGAATCGTTACTAGCTACCAGGTGCTCGTTTTCAGCTTTCAACTGTGCGATCATCTCGTCTTTTTCTGTCAGGAATTTCTCGTATTCCTTGATTTTGCCGAGATACTTGTTGGTCTCTACTCTTCTGCTGCGGCTGAATGCTACTTTATCAGCTTCGAGTTTCTCCTTCATTTTAGTCAATTCAGTAACATCACCGCCTAGTTTTTCAACTTCCGCGATCTTGGCATCCAATACAGTCGAAATAGAATCCAGTTTAGTTTTGGTTACAGCCAACTCTCTTGCTTTTTCGACTACCATTGACTCTTGCTGGGTCAACTCTTGTTTCTGAGTTGTAAACAAGTAGCCGAACATGGCTGTTGCAAGCCCAAGGACAACTACCATTGCCCAGGCTATGCTTTGCTTATTTTTCTGTTCTTGTTGCATTGATATTAAGTTTTACTTGTGTGATTTAGTTTTCATGAGACAGGTTAAAAATTTAAATCCGGGTCTACATGCTGTTCTGACCTCACTTCAAACAATTCTGTGCCGCTCCATGCTTACGGCCCTTCGAGCCAATCTTTTCATTTATCCAAATCCCCTTGAAATGCAAAAAAGAGCCTCATAATCATGAATTTGGCTCTTTTCAAGGAAAATTTTCTGAAACTGAAATTTCTTACAAACCGCTGGCTATCTCAAACTTGCAGTTGGAAAATTGGGTAATGTTACCACAAAATATGGTGTTACGGAACATAGAAAATAATGCAATTAGCCCGTTAAAGTCCTATTTGACCGATTATGCTGAACTCTTTTTTCTCGACGAAGATGAGCTTCTGGTAACCGCTTACCTCATAGGAGTTTACTTCCAGAAGGTTATCTTGTTTTGCGGCATTCAAGACTACTTTCTTTTCGGAATTATAAATCTTGTTAGTTGCCCGGATCAATGCTTCCACGTACAGCGGCTGTTTTAAAACAGAGTCGGTATCGACTTTCAGATAAGCCACCGGCAGGTCATTCCCCGGTTTAAGGCGATATTCATAATGCAACGGGCCGTTCCGGATAACCTCGTAGCTCTGCCGGTAGGAAGGTTTGTTGATATCCGCCTGGACGAACAGTTCAAGCTCCTTTTTCCAGTCAATCTCACGCGTCTTGGTGACAACGCGCTTTCCCGCCAGAACCGCCGTTTTACTCACTTCCGGCTTTTTCTCATTCAAATACACGATCTGGTTCCCAATAAACCCTTTCAGATCATAATATACCTTGGGAGCGTCGTCGCGGGCTTCATCCTGATGGCAGGATACGAGTGAAAAAAGTAGAATAGCTGCGACGAAAGGAAGGAAGCGGTAATTCATGGATATCAAATGTGGCTAAAAAAACAGAGAGCCCGTCGGACTCTCTGCTGGTTAACATCAATCGATGTCTTAAAGTTTATAGAATGCTGATGCCCGTCATTTCCCCAGGCTTGGCGATTCCCATCAATGCAAGAATGGTCGGTGCAATATCGGCCAGCTTTCCATTGTTGATCGGCTTTTGATATTCATTGTCCACCAGGATACATGGTACCAGGTTCAATGAATGCGCGGTGTTCGGCGAGCCGTCGTCGTTGGACATATAATCCGAATTACCGTGGTCGGCGATGATGATCGACGAGTAGCCGTGGTTCAAACCGGTTGTTACAACGGCCTGCACGCATTGGTCGACCGTTTCGCAAGCCTTAACAGCCGCTTCGAACACGCCTGTGTGGCCTACCATATCCGGGTTGGCGAAGTTGAGGCAAACGACGTCGACTTCTTCTTTTTCCAACTCAGGAACAATCGCATCACGGATGTCGAATGCCGACATCTCGGGCTGCAAATCGTAAGTGGCCACTTTCGGCGAAGGGCATAGCAAACGGCTTTCACCTTCAAATGGTTTTTCGCGGCCGCCTGAGAAGAAGAATGTCACGTGCGGATATTTCTCGGTTTCGGCAATGCGGATCTGCTTCTTACCGGCTGCTTCCAGCACTTCACCCAATGTATTATTGAGGTTATCCTTATCGAAAATCACATCCACGCCTTTGAAAGTATCATCATAGTTGGTCATGGTGACGTATTTCAAATTAAGCTTGTGCATATTCTGCTCGTGGAAATCCTGCTGCGTGAGCGCCTGCGTGATTTCGCGGCCACGGTCGGTGCGGAAGTTGAAGCAAAGCACGACGTCTCCGTCCTGGATCAATGCGAGCGGGGAACCGTCGGCATTGGTCGCGATGATCGGCGTAATGAATTCGTCGGTAACACCTTCTTCGTACGAAGCTTGTACAGCAGTCAAAACATCGCCCGCAGGTACATGCTTGCCTTCGCCGTACACCATCGCGTCATAAGCGAGTTTGACACGTTCCCAACGCTTGTCGCGGTCCATTGCGTAGTAGCGGCCGGTAATGCTGGCAATGCGGCCGGTGCTTTGTGCCATCGAGTCGTTCAGTTCGGTGAGGAAGCCCAATCCGCTTTTAGGATCGGTATCGCGGCCATCGGCGAATGCGTGAACGAATACATCGCTCAAACCACGGTCAGCGGCGATTTTGCAAAGGCCTTTCAAATGGTCGATATGCGAATGCACGCCACCATCGGATACGAGACCGATGAAATGCAGTTTTTTGCCCTCCGCCTTCGCGTAGTCAAGCGCCTGTGTAAGCGCAGGCTCGTGCCCGAGGGTGCCTTCGGATACCGCGAGGTTTATTTTGACCAGATCCTGGTAAACCACACGGCCGGCGCCGAGGTTGGTATGCCCTACTTCGGAATTACCCATTTGTCCGTCGGGCAAGCCCACGGCCAAGCCGCTCGCTTCAAGCTTGCTATGCGGATATTTTTGAAGAATGGAATCGTAGAATGGGGTTTTTGCCGCTAGAATCGCGGAACGGTTTTCCTCGCCGGACTTGGCGATCCCCCAGCCGTCCATGATAATGAGGATGACTTTCTTGCTCAATGTATGCTGAATTAAGATGATATTTTCGAGAGTAACAGTTTACTCTTCCTTTTTGCTTTCGACAGGCTGATTGTTTTCGTCCACAATCACATAAACTTCTTCGTTGGGCCGGCGCATCATAAACTTCTCGCGCGCCCACTTTTCTAGCATTTTGGGATTTCCGAAAACCTCATTCCGCTCTTTCTTAACGTCCCGGATCTTCCCTTGAAGGATCGCTTTCTCCTTTTCCAGGTCCCTCATCTTCATACGGTTGGAAAGCACGATCCGGATATTGTTGTTATCGAGAAACAATATCCATATCAGCCACACGACGAAGGTGGCGATATAGAAGTTTTTTAATGTGTGCAGAGACCAGAATGAATGGTTTTTCATATTGAAATACCCTTAAACAAGAACCGGAGCGCTGGGCTCCGGCTCTTTATGGTTTGATTAGAACTTCAATCCAGGGAAGTATGCGCTTTCGCCCAGTTCTTCTTCGATGCGGAGAAGCTGGTTGTATTTAGCCATACGGTCAGAACGTGAAGCTGATCCTGTTTTGATCTGGCCTGTGTTCAATGCAACTGCAAGGTCAGCGATCGTAGAATCTTCTGTTTCACCTGAGCGGTGCGACATGATGCTCTTATAGCTGTTACGTTTTGCAAGGTTTACAGTATCGATCGTTTCAGTCAAAGAACCGATCTGGTTTACTTTCACCAATACCGCGTTAGCGATTTGAGATTCGATACCCTGTTGCAGACGGGTTACGTTGGTTACGAACAAGTCGTCACCTACCAGCTGGGTTTTGTGGCCCACTGAGTCTGTCAAAGTTTTCCAACCTGCCCAGTCGTCTTCGTCCATACCGTCTTCGATTGAGATGATAGGGTATTTAGCAACCCACTGAGTCCAGTAGTCAGCCATTTCATCAGAGCTCAACTTGCGGCCATCTGATTTTTTGAAGTGATAAAGGCCGTTTTCGTAGAATTCGGAAACAGCTGCATCCATTGCGATGAAGATGTCCTCGCCTGGTTTGTAACCTGCTTTTTCGATAGCCTGAAGAACTACCTCGATAGCCTCTTCATTGGATTTGATGTTTGGAGCAAAACCACCTTCGTCACCTACGTTGGTTGAGTAGCCTTTGCTTTTCAAAACGGTTTTCAAAGTATGGAAAACTTCAACACCCATACGAAGTGATTGCGAGAATGTATCCGCTTTCACAGGCATGATCATGAATTCCTGGAAATCGATGGAGTTATCCGCGTGGCTACCTCCGTTCAGGATGTTCATCATGGGTACAGGCAATGTGTTTGCATTGGTACCACCTACGTAACGGTATAATGGAAGATTGGCTTCCTGTGCAGCAGCTTTCGCAGCAGCAAGAGAAACACCCAGGATAGCATTGGCGCCAAGCTTCGCTTTGTTAGGCGTGCCATCCAGTTCCAGCATGATTTTATCAATAAGGTTCTGCTCGAATACAGAGCAGCCGATCAGTTCAGGGAAAATGATGTCGTTTACATTTTCGACAGCTTTCAAAACTCCTTTTCCAACGTAAACGCTCTTATCGTCATCGCGAAGCTCAACTGCTTCGTGCTTACCGGTAGATGCTCCGGAAGGAACCGCAGCGCGTCCCAGATAACCATTCTCGGTACGAATATCAACTTCTATTGTGGGGTTTCCTCTTGAATCCAGAATTTGTCTTGCATGTACTGACTGAATCGTACTCATTTGCAGCTTGTGGTTTGATTAAAAATTGGAACTTAGATATTGGTACAAAATAACGCAAAAAAAATGGTCATCCATAAAGTCCCGCTCATTTTAGGCTAAATTTACGATCAGGTCAACTACACCGTTTACTATGAAAATAACCCACATTCTGACAACCTTATCGCTCAGTCTCCCGCTTGCATTACAAGCTCAGACACAGCTCACTACGGAAGATTTTCAAAAACAGCTGTCCAAATCGGGCAGCCCGCAGCTCCTGGACGTCCGCACGCCGGAAGAGTTCGGTGAAGGACATTTAGCGAATGCGGCCAATCTCGATTATAAAAGTCCTGCATTTAAGGAGAAAATTGCCAAACTCGATAAAAGTAAGCCTGTATTCGTGTACTGCCTTTCCGGCGGACGGAGCGCAGCGGCGGCTACTGCATTGCATGAAAACGGGTTCAATGAGGTTTACGATATGAAAGGCGGCTACCTGAAATGGAACATTTCGGGCAAGCCTGTTTCCGGTGCAAACAAGGCGGGGATGAAGGGTATGAGCGCCTCGGAATTTAACAAAATCATAAACTCCGAAAAGGTAGTTCTCGTCGACATTCACGCCAAATGGTGCCCTCCCTGCGTGAAAATGCAGCCTACCGTAACGAAGCTTCAAAAGGAGTATGCAGGAAAGGCCATTATCGAAACCATCGAATTTGACCCCAACAAGGCATTGATCATGAAACTGGGAGTGGATGAAATCCCCGCATTCCTGCTTTACAAAAACGGCAAGCTCTTAACGACCAGGAATGGCTTTATGGAAGAAAGAGAATTCCGCGCGTTGCTGGATCCGAATCTCTGATCTGCTATTGTATTCCAACAAAAAATCCCTCCGCATGATGTGGAGGGATTTTTTATTGATTTATGCTTTGCTTGATTCGAGCAACTTAATGAACTCGTCGAACAAATAACGTGAATCGTGCGGGCCCGGCGATGCCTCCGGGTGGTACTGCACCGAGAACGCAGGATAATCCTTTCTACGGATACCTTCGATCGTCTTGTCGTTCAGGTTAATGTGCGTAACCTCGATGTCCGGATGGCTTTCGATCTCATCCGGCTTCACCGCGAAACCGTGGTTCTGCGAAGTGATCTCGCAAAGACCTGTGATGAGGTTCTTCACCGGATGGTTCAAGCCACGGTGGCCGTGGTGCATTTTATAAGTATTGATCCCGCTCGAAAGCGCCAGCAACTGGTGTCCAAGGCAGATACCGAACAAAGGTTTGCTTGTTTCTACCATCTGGGATACGTTTTCAACCGCATATTCCATCGCCGAAGGATCGCCCGGGCCATTTGAGATAAAAAAGCCGTCGGGTTTCCAATCCATCACTTCGTCGTAGGATGTTTTGGCAGGGAAAACCTTGCAGTAGCAACCTCTTGAAGTCAGGTTCAGCAGGATGCTTTTCTTGATACCATAATCCATTACAGCAACGCGCCATTTCGCAGTGGCCTCGTCGCCCATGAAGTAAGGCTCCTCGGTGGTTACCTCCGAAGACAGCTCTAATCCATCCATGGAAGGGATTTTCTTTAATTCCTTCATGAGCTCCACTTCGTCGAGGATCTCGGAAGAAATAATGGCGTTCATTACACCCTTCTCGCGCACGTGGCGCACGAGGTGACGCGTATCGACATTACTGATACCGACGATATTTGCCCTTTCGAAATACTCTTGCAGCGAGAAATCAGCGGTGTCGCGCGAATAGATCTGTGAGAATGTGTTACAAACCATCCCGCGGATCTTTACCGAGCCAGATTCCTCCTCGTCTTCCAGCTGCACACCGTAGTTACCGATATGCGAGTTGGTATTAACGATAATCTGACCGTAATAGGAAGGGTCTGTGTAGATTTCCTGGTAGCCGGTCATGCCCGTGTTAAAGCAAATTTCGCCACCTGTGGTTCCACTTTTACCCAAAGCGAGTCCTTTGTATGCTGTTCCGTCTTCTAGCAACAACAGAGCTTCCTTTTTCTGATTCATATTATGGTTTAATCTGTTTTCCGGGCTGTCTACGCCATTTTTGAGGCGGCCGGTTCAATTTTGGTGCAAAAATACGAATTTTCACTCATAAAAAAGGGTTAAACGAAACCGTTCAACCCTTTTCCTATATTTCAATTTCCGATTTCCAAACTATTCCTTTTCAGTTTCGCCTGGTGTTTCTTCTGTTTTCGGAGCTTCTTCCACAGCCGGAGCCTCAGTTTCCGCTACGATCGGATGATCTTCTTTCTTAACAGGAGCAGCTTCAACAGCTCCTTCTTTCTTACCACCTCTTCTGCTACGACGAGTCTTAGCAGGTTTGTCGGCATTGGCAAGCAACAGTGCATCGTTGAAATCAACCAGCTCGATCAGCGCAGTTTCAGCCGCGTCACCAAGACGGTTACCCAACTTGATAATACGAGTGTAACCACCCGGACGAGATGCGATTTTGTCTGAAACGATCCCGAAAAGCTCTTTTGTCGATTCTTTGTCGTTCAGGTAAGAGAATGCTATCCTTCTGTTGTGGGTAGTATCTTCTTTCGCACGAGTCAACAGAGGCTCAACGAACTTGCGAAGTTCTTTTGCCTTTGCGAGGGTTGTTTCAATTCTTTTGTGAAGGATCAAAGAGGAAGCCATGTTTGAAAGCATCGCCTTGCGGTGTGATGCGGTTCTTCCTAAGTGATTGTCCTTTTTACCGTGTCTCATTGTTTTGTTGTTTAGTTGCTTCGAGCTGCGGTTAGCGCGCTACAGAATACATACTTATGATGGAATTTAATTAATCCTCGTCCAGACGGTACTTCGACACGTCCATTCCAAATGTGAGCTGTTTGTCGGCTACTAATTGCTCCAACTCGGTGAGTGATTTCTTACCGAAGTTCCGGAATTTCATCATATCCGAAATTTCGAGTCTAACCAGGTCACCCAGCGTTTTCACGTCGGCAGATTTCAAACAGTTGTAAGCGCGTACTGAAAGGTCCAGTTCAGACAATGAAGTCTTCAACAGTTTTCTCATACGCAGCATTTCCTCATCAACCTGATTATCTTCTTCCGCTTTCTGCTTCTCAAACGTCATCGTTTGGTCAGAGAAGAGCATGAAGTGTTGAATCAGGATATTGGCGGCGCCTTTCAATGCATCTTCCGGGTGGATAGAACCATCGGTTTGGATGTCGATCAAAAGACGTTCGTAGTCAGTACGCTGCTCCACACGTGTGTTTTCCACACTGTATTTCACATTTTTGATGGGAGTATAGATAGAGTCGACTGCGATATAACCGAAAGGCAATTCGTTAGCCCGTGGTTCATCAGCAGGAACGTAACCCCTACCTTTATCCAGGAGAAGTTCCATTTCAAACTCCTTCTGATCATCTATATGGCAAATGACCTGGTCCGGATTCAAAACCTCAAATGCGCTTGTAAACTTGCCAATGTCGCCGGCAGTGATGACGGAAACATTTTTCAGGTTAACTACGATCCTACTCTCACTCAGGTCAGAAACTTTTTTAAAACGAACCATTTTCAGGTTCAGGATGATTTCCGTAACATCCTCAACTATACCTTCGATAGAAGAAAATTCGTGAAGCACGCCTGGGAACTTCACACTCGTGATGGCGTAACCTTCCAAAGACGAAAGGAGAATCCTACGCAACGCATTACCAATGGTTACGCCGTATCCTTTCTCTAAAGGCTTAAACTCAAACAACCCGTGAAAGTCGTCTGCTTTCTCCATGACGACCTTATCAGGCATTTGGAAAGCTAATATTGACATAGTCCTTGCTCCTTTTATAGTAGTAAATGATAGTTGATCACGCTACCTTACCTTTGCGATCGCAAAATTGTGCCATTGCTGGCAAAAAAAGCACTACCCCGAAATTTCGGGGAGTGCATGTAATATGAAGATTATTATTTAGAATACAATTCAACGATCAGCTGTTCGTTGATGTTTTCCGGAATTGATTCACGGTCCGGGAATGTAATAAACTTGCCAGACAGTTGCTGACCATCCCATTCCAACCAACTGAAACCTTTGGAACTATGTCCTGCAAGGCTATCAGTCACAGCTTCAAGAGATTTTGATTTCTCACGAACGGTAACGATCTGCCCTGGACGCAATGAGTAAGAAGGAATGTTTACAATCTCACCGTCAACCAGGATGTGCTTGTGCGACACCAACTGACGAGCAGCACGACGTGTAGGAGCAATGCCCAGGCGGTAAACAGTATTATCCAAACGGGCTTCGCAGTATCTCAAAAGGTTTTCACCTGTGAGGCCTTCTTTCACAGAAGCCTTTTCAAACAAGCTACGGAATTGTCTTTCGAGGATACCGTAGATGAATTTCACTTTTTGTTTCTCAGCCAATTGCAGAGCGTACTCCGACTTCTTTGACCGACGACCCTTTCCGTGCATTCCGGGAGGGTAATTTTTCTTTGCAAGCGCTTTGCTTGGGCCCATGATGGGCTCTCCGTAACGTCTTGCTACTTTGGTTTTGGGACCTGTATAACGTGCCATTAAAACTTTTTGTTTACTAAATTGATAAAAACCATTCTGTAACCCCAGTGTCCAAATTACGAATGGGTACCATTGCGGTACTAACTACTAAACTCTACGACGTTTTGGAGGACGGCATCCGTTGTGCGGAAGCGGAGTGATGTCACGGATAGTGGTCACTTCGATACCTGCATTCTGGATGGTACGGATCGCAGACTCGCGGCCTGATCCTGGTCCTTTTACGAAAACCTCAGCTTTACGCATTCCGAGATCGAATGCAACTTGTGCCGCGCTCTGAGCAGCTGTTTGTGCAGCGTACGGAGTGTTCTTTTTAGAACCACGGAATCCCATTTTACCGGCAGAACCCCAAGAAATAACTTGTCCGTTGCTGTTGGTAATAGAGATGATAATATTGTTGAAAGAAGCCTTGATGTGTACCTGACCAACAGGCTCCACAACAACCACTCTCTTTTTAGCTTTATCTTTTCTTTTATTCTGTGCCATTGCTCTTCGAATAAGGAGTGGATCGCTCCACCGCTCATTATTTATTTAGTAGCCTTTTTCTTGTTAGCGATTGTTTTGCGTTTACCCTTACGAGTACGTGAGTTGTTTTTCGTTCTCTGACCACGCAAAGGCAATCCCTTACGGTGACGGAGGCCACGATAACAAGCAATATCCATAAGACGCTTAATGCTCAACTGTACTTCAGACTTAAGAGCGCCTTCTACTTTGAATTCCCCAGCAATAACCCCACGGATCGCACCAGACTCGTCGTCGGTCCAGTCGATCACTTTTTTGTTCAAATCAACACCTGCCTTTTCGAGGATTTTCTTAGCCGAGCTGCGGCCGATCCCGAAAATATAAGTCAATGAGATTTCGCCTCTTTTGCGATCTGGAATGTCTACTCCTGCAATACGTGCCATAATTATTATCCTTGTCTTTGTTTATACCGTGGGTTTTTCTTGTTAATCACATACACTTTACCCTTCCGGCGGATAACCTTGCAGTCTTCGCTGCGTTTCTTTACTGATGCTTTGACTTTCATCTGATTAAACTTAGTGTTAATTTAAGGTAATCGATCCCCTTACTTGTACCGATATGTAATCCGGGCTTTCGATAGGTCGTAAGGAGACATTTCTAGTTTTACTCTGTCACCCGGCAATATTTTGATATAGTGCATTCTCATTTTACCAGAGATATGCGCTATCACTTCATGCTTGTTCTCTAATACAACACGAAACATTGCGTTTGACAATGCTTCGAGAATTACTCCGTCTTGTTCGATTGATGCTTGTTTTGCCATTCGTAGCTTTCTGTTACTTTACTTCAACCATAAGGCTGGTGTTGGCCGTCACTTTTTCAATGTAATCGAATGTTGTCAGAATCTCTGCCTTTCCTTTCCGTACTACCACGGTATGTTCGAAATGCGCGGAATACTTTCTGTCGTTAGTCCTGATCGTCCACCCGTCGCGCTCCTGCACTACTGCTTTTGCCCCCAGGTTGATCATCGGCTCTATCGCCAGCACCATTCCTTCTCTCAATCGTATCCCTTTGCCACGTTTTCCGTAGTTCGGCACTTCGGGAGCTTCGTGCAAATCTCTTCCCACGCCGTGCCCTACCAGTTCCCTTACTACCGTGTATCCGCGCTCCTCTACATAACTTTGTACCGCGTGGCCAATATCCCCGATCCGAAGACCATCTACCGCCTGTTCGATACCTTTGTACAGCGAACGCTTTGTCGCAGTCAGGAGGTTCATTACTTCTTTAGATACCTCTCCTACGGGATAAGTGTAGGCGCTGTCGCTGTGGTATCCATTCAGTTTAACACCGCAATCAATCGAAACGATGTCCCCCTCTTTTAGCACGTAGCCCCCGGGGATCCCGTGGACTACTACTTCATTGACCGATATACAAAGAGAGGCCGGGAATTTGTTGAATCCTTTAAAAGAAGGGATTCCACCATTGTCTCTGATATATTCCTCAGCAACCGCATCCAACTTTCCGGTTGTAACACCCGGTTTTACCCAAGTAGCTACTTCCGCGTGTGCCTTGCCGAGCAGTTGAGCACTAACCTTTATCAGGTTGATTTCCTCTTCTGTTTTAAGATAAATCATTTCAGATTGCTACGCTCTCGGTACGTCCTTTTACGCGTCCCGACTTCATTAAACCTTCATAGCGGCGCATCAGCAGGTAGCTTTCAACTTGTTGAAGTGTATCCAACACCACACCTACCATGATCAGCAACGAAGTTCCTCCAAAGAAGTGAGCAAAGTCGGTTGAAATTCCGAGCAAGCTTGCGAAAGCGGGTAGCGTTGCCACTACTGCCAGCATTAATGCGCCCGGGAACGTGATACGGTCCAGAACAGAGCTGATGTACTCGGAGGTTTGCTGACCTGGTTTAACACCTGGAATAAAGCCGCCTCCGCGTTTCATATCATCGGCAATCTGTTGTGGGTTAACCGAGATCGCAGTATAGAAGAATGTGAAAACAATGATCAATACTGCAAACAGCAAGTTGTACTGCCAGGTTGTGTAGTTTGCGAAAATTGTTGCTACGTTGCTGGCAAAATCACTTTTCTCTGCGAAGTACGATGCTCCCAATGAAGGGATGAACATCAGTGCTTGCGCAAAAATGATGGGCATTACTCCCGCTGCATTCAATTTTAAGGGAAGATACTGACGCTGACCACCCATTACGCGGTTACCAACCACCTGCTTAGCATACTGGATAGGTATTCTGC
>CBIHPQ010000163.1:0-13890 GCA_966211825.1 uncultured Dyadobacter sp.
CCTATTCACCCCGAAGACTTTTCACCGGATCCAGCAATGCCGTGCGAATGGCCTGGTAGCTCACTGTCATAAGGGTAATAGCCAGTGTACCAAGGCTGGCGACTGCAAAAATCCACCATGAGATTTGGGTATGATAGGCATATTTGTCTAGCCAGCGATCCATCACATACCAGGCGATGGGCGTGGCCAACAGGCAGGAAACGACCACCAGGACCACAAAATCGCCGGATAGCAGCTGCCATAAGTTGCCTACGGAAGCGCCGAGCACTTTACGGATACCAATTTCCTTCGTCCGCTGTTCAGCAATGAAGGACGCCATGCCAAAAAGTCCAAGGCAGCTGATAAATATAGCCAGGCTGGTAAATATCGCCGCCAGCCTGCTAATTCTCTCTTCGGCAGCAAACTTCAATGCATATTCCTCGTCGACAAACTGGTAATTGAACGGCGAATCCGGACTGTACTTTTTGAATACAGCTTCAATATTTTTCAAAGCCGAACTCGCATTAGCATCCGGATTAAGCCTCGCCGTAATAAAGCGACCACCTTTCGGATGGATAAAAAAGATCGATTTCTTCACGGGATCGTAGGGCGATTCCATGATCATGTCCCTGATTACCCCAATAATCTTAAACTGCCTTCCATCCAAGGTTACCGTTTCACCGATCGCGTCATGCAAGCCCGTCTTCGCGAGGCCCATAAATTTCATCGCCGCTTCATTCACCACAAACCCGGCTGAGTCACTGGAAATGCTTTTGGTAAAATCGCGCCCGGCGATAAAGTCCCATCCTACTGTTTTTCCAAAATCATGTGAAATACCAATGGTCGCAAACTCCGAATGCAGGCCGGGGTCTTTGCCTTTCCAATTGAAACCAACATTTGCCGAAAAAACCTCGGTAGGCGGTGCAGCCGACTCTGCCATCGACGTCACGCTTCCGCGCTTCACGAGATCGTCGAGCGCGGCGTCGAAATGCGTGTGAATGTCGCGGGTAGTTACCAGCATCGTTACGAGGCCCTGGCGGTTATAACCGATCGGTCGATTTTTGGCGTGAAGTATTTGTTTGTAAACGACCACCGTCCCGATGATCAGCGTGATGGAAACCGTGAATTGCAGGACTACCAGCACCTTCCGAGGCAGCGTCGCGCGCAATCCCAGCGGCGTCCATTTGCCTTTAAGTGCTTTCACGGGCTGAAATGAAGATAAATAGAATGCCGGATAACTGCCCGCTACGAAACCCGTCGACAGCGCGAACACAACGCCGCTTACCAGAAAGACAGGATCAGCCCAGGGGATATGCATTTGCTTGTCGGCAATTTCATTGAAAGTGGGCAAAACGAGCCTTGCCAGTAGCAGCGAGATAACAAACGCCAGAAACACCACCAGGAAAGATTCCCCGAAAAACTGGCCTGCCAGTTGCAGCCGCACCGATCCGATGGCCTTTCGTATCCCCACTTCTTTGGCGCGCTTTTCGGATCGTGCGGTACTCAGGTTCATAAAATTGATGCACGCCAGCAGCAGCACAAACACCCCGATAATGCCAAACAGCCACACAAATTGAATGCGCCCGCCTGCATTGCGGCCATTCTCCCATTCGGAATGCAAATGCCAGCGGCTCATTGGGTGCAGCAGGATTTGCGGCTTGAATTTCAACTCGTCCGCACCAGCTTTCCGCAGTTTTATATCTTTTATTTTTTGAGAAACTGCATTTAAATCGCTGTTTTCCGAAAGCTGCACGAGGATTTGAAAAGAGCTGCTTTCCCACTCATTTTTTTCCAGCGCTTCTTTCACCCATGGCGTAAATGATATGAACAAATCGAAAGGCGCGATGAAGCCCAGTTCATGAAATTCCGAGTTGTAGGGAATATCTTCATAAACCCCTACCACCTTCACATCCAGATCTTTATTAATTTTCATCATCTTATCTACCGGGTCGGAATGCTTGAAAATCGCTTTCGCCACCGATTCGGAGAGCAGGATCGCCGCGGGATCTTTCAGGCCGGACGCGCTCCCGCTAATCATCTTCAAAGAAAGCATTTCCGCTGCGCCGGCAGACATGAAATTGCCCGGCTTCGTAAAACTCGATCCGCCGTAAGTCAGCTGATACCTTTGCAGTCAGGAGGTCATCACCACATGAGCGAAATCCGAACCAAAAGTGGTTTGTAACTCTTTGAACAACGGCGCAGGAACATTGCTGCCGGTATTCACCTCCCCGTCCAGGATTTGCTGCTGCATTACCTGTGCAATGCGATGATAGTTTTGATGGTTTTTGTTAAATGAAAGTTCATCGTAAATCCAAAAGCCGATCAGCATCGCAACCGCCATGCCAACTGCAAGCCCGCCGATATTGATTGCGGAGTAAGTCTTGTTGCCGGTCAGATTGCGCCAGGCAATTTTAAAGTAATTGCGGAACATATTTATTTTCAGCTATTTAAATTAAAACAAAAACTACCTACTGACCGCTACGAACCTTCACATCCTTAAACATAAATGCATTATCGCTCACCCGCACCGCTTTCCCACTGGCAGTCGTCACCCCGTTCAGAACCACCTCTCTCGTTTTGACATAAGGGAATTTTTCCTGGTAGGAGTTGTCCGCCATTTCCGGATTGAAGTTGGCGAAAATTGCGGGCCCCTGGTAGCTTTCAGGATGTTGGGAATCGTCGATCCGGAGATTTTCAATGGTAATTTTTTCCGGCATATAGCAAGTGTAGCCAAAATCGTGCTGACCTGAATACGAGCCGCTTATCAATGCCGCGTTGGCCGGCTTACCATTGGCCGGCACGAAAACACAGTTGCGGATCACCAGCTCTCCCTGCCAGGTACTGCCGTAGTCGGAGCGCAGGTTCACAATGCTCCTGCCCCGAATGGTACAGTTTTCCACCAGCAACAGCCCGGTACCAATCGCATTGATCCCCATATGCCCGAGGGTGGAGTTGCGAATGGTTGCATTGGCCACACCCTGGTGGGCATCGAAGCGCGAGAGGGTACAATGGTCGTAAAGCAGGTTTTTACAAAAATTGGAGCCCAGAATGCCCCAGTACGTATTGTCGTTGATATCGTTGGTCTGGCTGCAATTCACGAAGGAGACATTCAGGGCGCGGTTGGCCAGAAGATCATAAGTACCCATTGAAACAGGCTTGCCGGCCGCGCCGATGGTGTTGTAAGTCCGGTGGCCGGTGAGGATAGCGTCTTTTACCGTCACATAAGAGCAGTCGCCGACATTGATAAATCCATTATACGGTGCTCCGTGGTCGCCTTCGCCCGTGATCCGGTGTTCCAGCCCTTCCACAAGCACATTGGACCGCCGGATCGCGAGGTTGCGGCTGTAATAGGTATATTTTGATTCGGCCTTGTTGGCAATCGTCGTAAAGCGCCCGCCGGTGATCTTCAAAGGTTTCTCATCTATCGGCAGCGCGGTAATGTCCGTGATCTGCTCAAAATCCCAGATGATCGGCGCTTTCATATCGACTTTGCCGTTTTTGTCGACGACAAAAATATCGGTCTGTGAAGATCCACTGTTTTGGTTAAGCCCAAAGCGGATGTATTGCTTAACGTTCGCATTCGTGACGGTAATCAGGCAGGGGCCGGGCAAAGCGGCGTCGATCTTCTCCTGGTTCCTTTTGAGCGAAGTTACTTTTTCCAGCTTAAACGGTTTAAGCCCCGAACCGACCGTAAAAACCGCCGCATTGCGGTTCTGCACCTCGGTATCGTCGATGATAAAGCCCGCCTTGCCAAAATCAGTGTCGGTATGGATCACAACTGTGCGCTCTTTGCCGCCAATGTAATAAGTAGCGCGGTCATCGGCCTTTACGGGCAGGCTGTGCAGGTTGGCAAATGCGTGGGCCGCGGCAATCGCGTCGACATCATCGGTTTTGCCGTCGCCGATGGCTCCAAAGTCGCTGTATCGCACCAGTCCGGCGGCCTTATATCTGCGGGCATCCTTTGGCGTAACATTTACGCGCAACGCTCCTTTTTCATC
Source organism: uncultured Dyadobacter sp. (assembly GCA_966211825.1). GTDB lineage: Bacteria > Bacteroidota > Bacteroidia > Cytophagales > Spirosomataceae > Dyadobacter. The sequence goes on from CBIHPQ010000163.1 coordinate 3,978, forward strand.
GCTGTAAACCCGCGTTTTGTTACCGTCAGATGTAACCACTACACTTTCAAGCAAACCTTTATTCTGTGCTTTCGTGCTAAATGAACAAGTCAAAAGGAAGAATATCAGCAGCTTGTAATTCATAATAAAGGTTTGGTTGGTTGTCTTTCATTCCAAAGAAACTAGTTAGCCAACCTTACCGTAGTTGCCACCCGGATTTTCGAAATGCGGAAGAAACCGTCCGGATGTTTTGAGGGCGCAATCAATACTTCAAATCCCTGATTTTCTTAACCACCCGATTTGCGATAATCTGATAACCGAAGTTATTAAGGTGTATCTCATCCGTTTTATTGGCCGCGCGCATACGTGTGGGGAAATTGCCATTTTCTATATCCGCCAGATCCTCGGCGGTCGGTGTATAACCAATGTCCTTCATCTCCGAATCGGTAGGCGGCGCCATGGTAACGTATGAATCGCCATATAACATTTTCAGCTGGTCGTTGAAGGCAGTAACCTTCGCATAGCGGTCCGTGCCTTTGTTTTCGGTAGCGGCAAGCAATATGCCCAGCACCAGGTAGCGGCGCGGTTCGGCCATGTAATCCACCGACCCTTTGATCGCCACGAGGATATCCGTATCGGGCTTGGACTCGGTCATATCGTTGCGTCCGTACCAGAATACCTGGGTAGCCGTTCGCAGGCGCACCGCATCGTCGAACTCAAATACAGAATCATCGGGAATTTCGATATCAACAGGTTGTTCGGCTGGCGGGTCGGTAGCCGCTTCGCCTTCACTTTCCGCGATCGGCTCCACGGTATAACGCTCGCCCACTTCCGGCAAAAACTTGCGCGTGATCGTGCATTTGACGCCCGCGAGAGTGCCGGTGCGGCTGTAAACGTTCGCATTCAGCGGGGTCGACAGGAATTCGTTGCTGATCTTCGTGACGACGACCGGCTTCGCTCCGTTGAACTTGCCGCCGGCTACGGACAATGTCAGCGGAATGCCGCCCTGCCGTATCGCGATCGATAATGCAACCTGTCCGTTGATCCCGTCATTAAACACCGGTCGCTCCGGAAAAACGTCGCCGACCCATTCCCCCAACGGCCTGGTGCCACCCGTTCCGATCGTGAGGCTATCGCCGAAGAAGGCCAGTGTTTTGTCGCGGTTGTCCTGTTTTTTGGAAGGGATGATCTTGTCCAGCAGGTTATCGCAGGACGTCAGGATTACTGTGGACAAGGCAGCCGCCCCAGATTGACGAAAAAAGCGTCTGCGGCTCATTTTCCCGCCGGCATTGCGGCCGGGATTAGTGTGTTGAAGTGATTTCATTTTGATGAATGGAACGTTGTTGTCAAGGTGCTTTCGTGAACGCGGGTAAGCGAGCATGGGACATTCGCAATAATCGTTCCACTGATAATAAGTCACCACCCGCAATAAGGCAGCATGACCGTTGACTCACAAAAATCAGGTATTTATATGGATATAGTCCATTAATATGGAATATATCCATATATTTGTATTCCCACACATTGACTATTATAAATTGGGTTATTAGGGTTGTATAATGATCACATCCCGGAAGCGCTGCTTCCGGGATGTCTCTTTTGAAGGCAGGTAAGAGGCCTAAGAATAGCTTACTCCGAGCGAAGGCTCTTTACCGGGTCCATCAATGCAGCCCTGATACTCTGCAGGCTGACCGTAAGCAATGCGACGCCCACAGAAAGGCCCGCAGCGAGCAGGAACACCCAGATTTCAATGTCTATTTTGTAGATATACTCTTTCAAAAACGATTGCATGGCATACCAGGCGATGGGAGCGGCAATCAGGAATGCAAGGAAGATTAGCTTCAAAAAGTCGCGCGAGATCAGTTGTACAATGCTGTAAACCGTAGCGCCGAGGACTTTCCGTACGCCGATTTCCTTGGTACGCTGCGTCACGACGAACGAAACCAGCCCGAAAAGGCCCAGAGAGCCGATGAGCACACCCAGCACAGCGAATATTTGCAGGAAGTTAGATAGCTTACGTTCGCTTTCATAGAAACTTCTGATGTCGTCTTCAAGGAATTTGGGCTCATAATAATGGTTAGGAAACAATGCTTTCCAATGGTCGCCGATATGAGCGAGCGCTTCGGATTTTCTGGCATTATCGATCCGGATACTGGCAAGCTGGAAATTCCAGCGCGTATAAACGTAAACATGCGGCATCAGTTTGGATTTGAGGTCTTCGGAATGGTAGTCTTTCACGACGCCTACCACGTTCATTTTCTGGCCCCAGAATTCGAGCTGCTCCCCTACTGCCTTTTCCACATTCCTGAAACCCAGGTCGCGTGCGGCTTTTTCGTTTACCACCACATCGGTGAAACTCGTGCCTTTGCTTTCCCGCGTCGTGTCATTGGCCGTTAACATCCGGCCTGCCACGAGCGGCACACGGAAAAAACTAAAATAGTTGGTGTCGATATGCTGGATACGGAACGTTTCTTCGCCATCAGGCAAACCGGGATGGGCCATCGTGCCCCACCAGTGATTGCGCTTGCTGGCCGGGGTCGTGAGCCCGAATGCGACTTCCCTAATTTCCCCATGCTGTTGCAGCTGCTGGCGGAAACGTTCCCGCAGCACAGCACTGCGGTCGGGCATAGTCACTGTAACAATGCCGCTTTTTTCGAAGCCAAGGTCTTTTTCATAAAAATACCTGATCTGCTTCATCGCCAGCAAAGTGCATATCACCAGCACCTGCGCGATCACAAACTGCAAAACGACCAGCGACGACCGGAGCGAAATGCTGCCGTTCGGAAGCACCACTCGATTTTGCAAGGCCCGCACCGGCTGAAAACCGGATAGAACGAGGGCAGGATACGACGCGGCAGAAAACGTAACCACGATCACGAGCGCGCCCAGGAAAAGAAATGTGCCGGTATTCCACACCGGAGAGCCGCCGACATGGGTGTTCAGGAGCTCGGCTGAGTAGGTAACGAGCTTTGCAGCCAGCCAGGCGCCCAGCACGGTCGCTATTAATACAAGGAGGCCTGTTTCTCCAAAAAACTGAAAAACCAGTTGCTTCCTGCTGCTGCCGAGCACTTTGCGCACCCCCACTTCGCGACCGCGCTGAATGGCCTGGACGGTTGCGAGGTTCACGAAATTGATGCAGGCAATAAATATGAGGAATATGCCAATGCTCGCCAGTGTGTAGAGCATCCATTTCGGCATGGAATAGTTGAAAGGGTCTTTGCTGGTATCGAAATGCATTTCCGAAAGCGGCTGCATTTCATAGGAAGTAATGATCGTTTCTTCCGGCCGGCTTTTGGCAGCCTGTGTCAGTCCGGCGCTGATGGGGGTAGTAGCAGCGCCCGGTTTCAGCAACACGAAGCCCTGGTGCATGGAGTCGCCGCCGCTGAGTTTATCTTCCTGCGCCATATCCGGCTGGTTTTTCTTCATCGTTTCCCACGAAATGATCATTTCCATCGGAAATTCCGTGTTGGCGGGAAGGTTGTCGATTATGCCGGTAACCGTGAGGTCGGTGCTGCTATCGTACCGCAGGCGCTTGCCTAGCGCATTGCCTTTGAAAAGCTTCTGCGCGGTCCGCTGGTCGAGTACCACCTGCCCCGGGGCGTTGAGCGATTGCTTCGGATTACCGGCGACCCAATGGATATCCAGCATTTCGAGCATGGCAGGTTCGGTAAAGAAAATATTGCTTTGATTAAACAAGGCTGTGCCCACCTGCACCGCCCCAGGGTTCATGCCGTAGAGGTTCGCCGCCGATTCCACACCCGGATATTGCGTTTTCAGCATCCTGACGATCGTCTGGTGCACATGCGACTGCTGATCGCCAAACTTATCCACCGATTTGACCCGGTAAATGCGGTCTGCTTTGGCATGAAAACGATCGAAACTGTACTCGAACCGGACGATCCAGAAAAGCATAGTAGCGACGCCGAGGCCGAGGGTAAGGCCCGTCAGGTTGATGAAAGTGTACAACCTGTTCTTTTGCAGGCTCCGGTAGGCGGTTTTGAAGTAGTTCCCGATCATATTCCAAGGCAGGTTATCTGTGAGACAGCATTTCAAGGCTCATTTAAAAATAGCCTGCCAACAAAAAGAGGCCGTAAAAAACGGCCTCTACACGCTGATAACGAAGGAGTTGAGAAAGTATCCTGTCCGCAACCGGACAAAATCCGTTCAGCTTTGAACATCTTTACAAACTACCTCAATACCAAAACCTTTTGTTGCACCACCCTGTCGTGACCCGCCATGCGCACCACGTAAATGCCCGAGGCTGTGCTGCCGAGTGGAATATTCACAGGCCCGCTCCGGCCTCCAATTTTTTCCATTAAAACTACCTGTCCGCCCGCATTCACCACTTCCACCGTTTGAAAGGGCTCCTCGATAAGCAGGTTCATTTCATTGGTGCTGATGAGCGATGGCCGCACAAAAAGTTCACTCAGGTTTTCGCCGCCACGGTTCACCGTGATCATTTTGGAATACCTGAAACTTTCGTCGATATCCGTCATTTTCAGACGGTAGTATAGATTTCCGTTTTCCGCGATGCTATGCGTGAATGCATAGAAGTTCCCGCCCGGGGCATTCGCGCCCGAAACCGCACCGATGTTTTCAAACTTGCGGGCATCACGGCTGTACTGAATGTCGAACGATTTGAAATTTTCCTCCATCGAAGTTTGCCATGCCAGCCGCACCCCTTCCGCGCTCGGCGCACCGGAGAAATCGACCAGGGTGACAGGCAACGGATCTTCGGCTTCGATGCGGTAGACGCCCGTAGCGGTTACCGCGAAGATCTCACCCGACTCATCTTCCCCAATGTCTCTCACGCCGGTGAGAGTCGAGGTTTCAAATTGCTTCACAGAGCCATCCGAATTGATCTTATGAATATCACCTGAAAAATAGTCCATTCCGATGTAGTAGCCAGCCATGACGGGCCAGTCGCTTCCGCGGTATACCACACCCCCGATCACCGAACTTCCCCTGACGCTTCCGGTGGCATAGGTGTAAATGGGTTTAATGAAACTAGCCGAATCGGGACATTCATTGATCGCAATGCCGGGTGTGTAGCCATTGCCTTCAAAACACCGCCAGCCGAAGTTGGCACCAGATGCATTACCCGCAGTCCTGAAATTAACCTCTTCAAAATTATCCTGACCTACATCCCCGATCCACATTGAAAAACTCTCCCGGTCAAAACTCCAGCGGAACGGGTTTCTCAACCCCACCGCAAATACTTCATTACCAAACGGGTTGCTTGGCGGGATCACATAAGGCAGGCCGGAGCCCAACGGCGGGTTGACATCAATGCGCAGTATTTTACCTAACAAAGAATTGGTGTTTTGCCCATTGATATCAGGGTCGTACCCTGCACCGCCATCACCGGTCGACAAATAGAGGTAGCCGTCTTCATAACCAAAATGCAGCTCCCCACCGTTGTGATTGGTGTTCACCGGATGCGGGATTTTCAGGATTTCGACCCGTGTACCGGCGAGCACGAGATTGCCCAGCGGATTGGCGGACGTGTACCGGGCCAGCACCAGATCACCGGCGGTGTCGGTATAATAGGTGTAGAGAAATCCATTGGTCAAAAAATTGGGATGGAAGGCTACGCTCAGCAGGCCACCCTCGCCCGTAGTAGCCACAACCTGGCCGCCACTGTTCATATTCAGGTATTGAATGGGTGTGGTGAGGGCTCCGGGATTGTAAGCCGTAATGCTACCGGACCGCTCTACGATGAAAATCCGGTTGGAACCGTCGCCCGCGTGTACAAGCTGCATCGCGGAGGTAAGCCCGCTGATGACGGGCGTTGGATTAATGTTTACGTCTGGGATTTGCGCATGAATGCGGATGGCAGCGAGAAAGAAGCAAAATACCAGGACAGTGCCCCGCAGTATTTTATAGTGGTTGAAATGTTTCATATTTAACGTGGTTAATAGTCAACAATACTTCTACTACTCATTACGAAATGATACTACAATTGTCATGCCTGCACCGCGGCCGGAAACATGGGCAAAGAAAAAGCCTCCGGAAGTATAACTCCCGGAGGCTCAATATTTTGGGTTAACCCGAAGGCCGATCAGTAATAGAATGTGCCGTATTCGCTGCTAATGGTCAGTTTTTTCTCATCGGAAGCCTCCACGCGGCCGATTACCCGGGCGTCGATTCCGAACGATTCCGAAATTTCTACTACTCTTGCGGCATGCGCTTCGGGCAGGTAAATTTCCAGCCTGTGCCCCATATTGAACACCTTGTACATCTCCTGCCAGCTTGTACCGCTTTCTTCCTGAATGAGCCTGAAAAGCGGCGGCACGGGGAGCAGGTTGTCTTTGATAATGTGAAGGTTATCAACAAAATGTAGAATTTTTGTCTGGGCCCCGCCACTGCAGTGCACCATGCCATGGATTTGCGCCCGCATCTCGTCGAGCAGCGCCTTCGCAACGGGCGCATACGTACGTGTAGGCGAGAGAATTAATTTACCCACATTCAACGGCGCTCCCGCTACTTCATCGGTCAGTTTTTTGCTGCCGCTGTAAATAAGGTCGTCGCTCACTTCGGGGTCGAAGCTTTCGGTATATTTTGAGAGGTATTTGCCGAGGATATCATGTCTGGCGGAGGTAAGGCCGTTGCTGCCCATGCCGCCGTTATATTCATTTTCGTAATTGGCCTGTCCGTAAGAAGCAAGCCCCACGATCACATCGCCGGCCTGGATATTGGCATTATCTACTACTTCCGAGCGTTTCATACGGGCGATTACCGTGCTGTTGACCGTGACGGTGCGCACGAGATCGCCCACGTCGGCTGTTTCTCCACCGGTGCTGTAAATCTCGACGCCATAACTGCGCAGCATATCCAGCACCTCCTCGGCCCCGTTGATCACCTCGGCAATCACTTCACCGGGAATGCGGTTCTTGTTCCGGTCGATGGTCGACGAGTAGAGCATCGGGCCTGTGGCGCCTACGCAGAGCAGGTCGTCGGTGTTCATGACGATCGCATCCTGGGCAATGCCTTTCCAAACGGAGATATCACCTGTTTCTTTCCAATACAAATACGCCAGGGAAGTTTTAGTACCGGCACCGTCGGCGTGCATGATCGTGCAATAATCGGGATCACCGGCCAGGGTATCGGGGACTATTTTGCAAAAAGCCTTTGGATAAAGCCCTTTGTCGATCTTTTCGATGGCCTTATGCACATCTTCCTTTGAAGCCGATACACCGCGCTGGAGATAACGGTCGGTAGTTTTCATCTGAGCGTATTGATTAGTAAGCTATCCTGATTCCGGCACAAAAGTAGGCAAAAAGGGGGCTCAAACCTTTACTTTCACGAAAGTAAAGGTTATTATTGGCCTTTTAAAGTCCTGAACCCACTTTCGATTTCATGCTTTTTTTGATTCGTTCAGTAGTTGTAATAACCTTATTGTTTGCTGCCAGTACGCTTCATAACCGCTCCTATGCACAGGCCCCGCGCCCGCGGGAAGCAGCCGCAGACACTTTGAACCCGATCCAGTCGCTGGTATCATTCGCCAACAAGCATTTACATATCCCCTACCGCTCCGGCGGTTCTTCCAAAAAAGGTTTCGACTGCTCCGGCTTCGTCCGATATTGTTTCAACCAGTGGAACATTCCGTTACCGCATTCCAGCGCCGCCCAGGCCGAGCATGGCGAAACTGTGGAACTGGACGATGCGAAGCCAGGCGATCTCATCTTCTTCAAAGGCAACAGCACCAAAAGCAAACGCATCGGGCACGTCGGCATCATCACCGAAGTGTCGCCCGGCTATGTCAAATTCATCCATTCCGCATGGAAAGGGGGAATTCGCTATGATTTATTGAATGCAGCCTATTACAGCAAACGGTTTGTAGCTATCAAAAGAATGATGGAATAGGCCAAAACACGCCGATTGATCGTAAATTTGCAGAATCGATATTGATTCAGTCTTTTATCATTCTCGCATTTTGAAACTCTGGCAAAAGGAAAATACCGTTACTTCTGAAAAAATAGAACGCTTCACCGTCGGCCGCGACCGGGAGATGGATTTGCATCTGGCCGAATTCGACGTGCTGGGAAATATTGCGCACGCCACCATGCTGGAAACCATCGGCCTGCTTACGCCGGATGATCTCACTGCATTAAAAGCCGAACTCAAAAACATTTACAGCCAGGTAGAGAATGGCGAATTCGTCATCGAAGAAGGTATTGAAGACGTGCATTCCCAGGTGGAGCTCCTCCTCACCCGCAAACTTGGTGATACCGGCAAGAAAATTCACAGCGGGCGCTCGCGTAACGACCAGGTGCTTGTGGACATGAAGCTGTACATCCGTGCGCGGCTTTTTGAGGTGGTCCAGGCAACGGAAAAGCTTTTCGACGTGCTGACCCGCAAATCGGAAGAGCATAAGAATGACCTCCTCCCCGGCTACACGCATTTGCAGATCGCCATGCCGTCGTCATTCGGCCTGTGGTTTGGCGCCTACGCCGAGGGGTTGATCGACGACGTTATCCAGCTGAATGCGGCTTACCGCCTCGCCAACCGCAACCCGCTGGGTTCGGGTGCAGGTTATGGGTCATCGTTCCCGCTCAACCGCCAAATGACGACGGAACTGCTCGGCTTCGAGGGGATGCACCATAATGTGGTGTATGCACAAATGAGCCGCGGCCGCACCGAACAAGCCGCATTGAGCGCCATTGCATCACTCGCCGCGACGGTTTCGAGGCTGGCAATGGATGTCTGTTTGTACAACAGCCAAAACTTCGGCTTCATTGTCCTCCCCGACGACCTCACGACGGGCAGCAGCATTATGCCGCACAAAAAGAACCCCGACGTAGCCGAACTCCTCCGTGCCAAAACCAACCGCATGAAAGCGCTTCCCATGGAGGTAACGATGGTTTTGAGCAACCTGCCATCTGGCTACCATCGCGATATGCAGCTGTTAAAAGAGATATTAATGCCCGCATTCGACGAAATACTGGACTGCCTGGACATCGCCGCGTTTATGCTGGAACATTTAAAAGTAAAGCAAAACCTGCTGGATGATCCGAAATACGATCTGCTGTTCAGCGTGGAGCGTGTGAACGAGCTGGTGATCGCAGGCGTGCCGTTCCGGGATGCATATAAGCAGGTGGGGGCTGAGATTGGCGATGGAAGCTACATTGCGCCCCGCGAGTTGAAGCATAGCCATGAAGGAAGCATTGGCAACTTGCAAACGGATGCGATACGTGCGAGAATGGAGCAGGAAGTAGGTGCATTTGGCTATGATAAGATTATCTCGGCTTTTGAGGCATTATTAAAATAAATACAATGAGAACCCGGTCCGCCATCGTCTGGATGTATTGCTGCATGGGTCTGAGCCTTATAGCGGCTACCAGCGCGCATCGTCCCGATCATACAGGACCGGGCAATTTCAAAATCATATTCTTCCTCGACCCCGAATGCCCCGTCTCGAACGCCTACATGCGCGAGATCAAGAGCATTCATGCCGATTATGCCAAAAGGGGCATTGCGTTCGAAGCGGTTTTCCCGGTCGCGACGGTCAGGCGGGAGGACATCCGGGAATTTCTCCTTAAATATCAAACGACGATTCCCGGCTACCAGGACCCGGGGTTGCACAAAGTAAAACGCTACCAGGCTACCACCATGCCGGAAGCGGTCCTGATCAATTCCAATGGGGAAATCCTCTACCGCGGCGCCATTGATAACTGGTATTATGCATTAGGAAAAAACAGGGCAAAAGCTACGGAACTCTATTTACGGAACGCCATCGAAGCCGCTCTGAATGGAGAAATGATTATTAAAAGCCGGACGGAGGCGATTGGTTGTTTGATTAACCAGTAAAAAAATATTTTTCTTTACGGAATGAAGGTAATATTTGAAGGCTATCAAACAAAAAAGGCAAGCCAACCGGCTTGCCTTTTTGCTTCTTTAACTAAATCTGTATTATTCGATTATTGCTTATCCC
>CBIHPQ010000164.1:0-13866 GCA_966211825.1 uncultured Dyadobacter sp.
TTAAAAACGACAACCGGCAACTAACTTACCCTGTTGCTTGATAATTACTTGCTATCTGATATGTAGAAAAAGTTAGGCTGGCGAAAACAGCAAAAAGAAAGGGCGGCATCTGCTTTCTCAAATGCCGCCCCTTTGTATTTTAAAAAATCTAAATCCTACTGACCTCCACCATACATATTAAACGCAGCCAGATGCTTCTGGAAGATCGCTTCGTATTTCTTGGCTGCGGCTTCCTGTTTTGCGTCGCGGCATTCCTGCACGATCACCTGCATAATGTACAGATAAACGTTGCTGTCGCGGCGGCGGGTTGTGGCGTTGCTCTTCGCCCAGGTGAGTACTTCGTCGGAGCGGTTAGCCATTGTTTCGGCGATTTCAAGCGCTTTCTTGTCTTCGCCCAGGTCGAACAGCGGGCCGATGAAGTTGGCCGAGAACTGATCGTATGGAATGCTCTTGTCCGGCATGGTGGTCAATGAGCGTTCGATCGCTTTTTTCGCTTCTTCCTTGCGACCGTCGGCGATTAACTGACCGGTGAGGCGCAGGAATGCGATACGGGCCGTTGCTACCGGAGAACCGAGGTATGTGTTGTCGTAATAAGTGTTCGGATTATCGAGCTCGCGCCAGAACATCTTGTTCATCATATTGCTGTACATCACGTCTGCATTCACATAACCGTCGCTCGCGCCAGGTACTTTCACCGGCAACAGGCGGTAGGCGTAGCCTTCGAGCTGCATGTATTCTTTCAGGTTCAGGTAGCTCGATCCGCCCAGGGTCGATGAGAAGTAAATAGGACGTTTCCAGTCATTAGAAGCGATGATATCCAGCATGATCAGGTCTGATTTGTACAAATCCCCTTTCCCGATGGTCCAGCTGATCGAGTCGCTTACAAATGGAACGAGGTCGCTTTTGATGATATTCATCTTCTTCACAGCCTCTGCATCCACAGGCAGGAACAGTACCGACGACGGCAGAATGGACGTCATATCGCCGCTCGTTAACGGAACCTGAATGGCCTTATTCTCCTGTTTTACGAGCCCCATGTATTCTTTCAGGTTAATACCTGCTTTCACGCTTGGAATTTCATAGAAAGGCACGATGTCATTCTTGCCGAATGCGTAATTGTTTTTATCCAGGGAAATCGGCAGTGCTTCCGACTTGTACGTCTTGCGCTTCATCTGGTCGATGTACCAGTCGGTACCCAAAAGGCTGAGGTTACACACACGCACGTCAGTACGGAAGCCTTCCACTTCCTGCACGTACCACAACGGAAATGTATCGTTATCGCCGCCGGTGAAGAGGATCGCATTCGGTGCGCAGGAGTTCAGGAGGTTTTTGGCAAAATCAACCGAGTGGTAACGGTGGTCGCGGTTGTGGTTATCCCAACCTTGGGCACCCATAATGACCGGTACCACCAAACCAAGGGCAGTAGCCACGCCGGCACGGGCTGTACCACTTTTCACAAACTTGCCGATCCCGTCCGCAATGGCGATCACGCCGTAGCCGATCCAGATACAGAAAATATAGAATGAACCTACATAAATATAGTCACGTTCGCGCGGCTCCGTGGGCGGGGAGTTGAGGTAAACTACCAATGCAACCCCGGTGAGGATAAACAAAAGCCCCAGAACGAGCAGGTCGCGCTTCTGGCGGAAGTAGCAAATGACGATCCCGAACAAGCCCAGCAGGAATGGAAGCATGAAGTAGTTATCATGCGCTTTGTTCTTGGCAATCGGCTCAGGATATTTTGTCGAAATATCCCAGGGCGTCATATTACCGGCTCCCTCCTCGTCACTTTCCCGGCCGACGAAATTCCAGAGGAAATAACGCCAGTACATATGGCCGATCTGGTAGGAGAACATGAAAGAGAGGTTGTGCGACATGGTCGGTTTCTGGCCTTCTGCCAAACCGGTCATTTGCATATACAGCTGCGGGTGGCCCGGCTGCGTGCTGTACATACGCGGGAGCAGCATATTGGCCCCCGGCTCATATTCGTATTCCGGACGATAATCGTAGATCACATATTTTCCATCCTGCTTGCGGTACATCGGCGCACCGCGTTTCTGGCTTACCGGACGGGATACGAAAGATGGCCCGTAAAGCAAAGGACGGCTGCCATACTGCTCGCGTTTCAGGTAGGAAACGAAGCTCAGGACGTCATTAGGGTTGTTTTCGTTGATCGGCGGGTTGTATTCAGCGCGCACGAGCACCATCAGGTAGCTGGCGTATCCGATCAATACAAATGCGAGGGAGAGCAAGCTCGTATTGAGGAGCACATTGCCTTTCTTTTGAGAATAACGGATCCCCCAGATCAGCGCGCCAATGAACAATATGATAAAGAAGATCACCCCCGATTTGTAGGGCAATCCCAACGTATTTACAAAGAATATCTCAAATTTACCGGCAACACTAGGCAAACCCGGGATGATACCCGAGTTGATGATCCCCAAAACCACCAGACCACCCACAAATGCCAGAATGCCTCCCAAGACACTGACTCTCTGATATTTCTTAAAATAATAAACCAATGCAAGCGCCGGAATTGTAACGAGGTTCAGCAAGTGAACACCGATAGATAGTCCTACCAGGTAGGCGATCAGGATCAGCCAGCGGTTTTCGGTTGCAGGGTCCTGAACGCGTTCCCATTTGAACACGGCCCAGATTACAATGGCGGTAAAGAATGATGATAAACCGTAAACCTCCGCTTCCACGGCCGAAAACCAGAACGAGTCGGACCAGGTGTAAGCGAGGGCACCGACGATACCGGCACCCATTACAAGAAATGTGTCGGCCGTAGTAAGTTCATCGTCACTTCTGGCGACCAGCTTACGAACGAGCAAAGTAATGGTCCAGAATAGAAACAGGATCGTAAACGCGCTGCTCAGCACGGATACCATGTTGATCCAGTATGCAACCTGCAACAGGTCTCCTAATGCAAAAAGGGAAAAAATACGGCCTATCAGCAGGAAGAAGGGTGCGCCGGGAGGGTGAGGAACCTGCAATTTGAATGCACAGGCTATAAATTCCCCGCAATCCCAAAAGCTGGCAGTACGTTCGACTGTAAGGGCATATGTGATGAATGCAATAGCAAAGACAATCCAACCCGTAAGGTTGTTGGTACGGTTGAAACGGGTCATCTGAAAGACGGTAAATTTGAAAAAGTTATATGCACAATGCGCAAAGATGGCGACTCTTTTTGAGCAGTTCTATCATTGATCGGCCAAAATTAGCAAAATAACCACAACGGCAACGGTTTGCGAATCTTAAAAAACGTTAAAGGGCTGCGCCCGACCGGCGGTCACTTGTAAAATATCCACTTCACCAATTCCCGGTAACTAACCTTCTTCCCGTACATGAGAATGCCGACGCGGTAGATGCGGGCGGCGATCCAGGTGGTGCCCATGAAACCTAGTATGAGCAGCACCATCGACAGGATCAGCTCCCAGGCCGGTACGCCGAACGGAATGCGGACCATCATGATGATCGGAGATGTGAAAGGGATAATGGAGGTCCAGAATGCGAGCGTTCCGTCGGGGTCGCGGAGGACAAATTGCGCAAAAACGAAGGAAAAAATAATGGGTAATGTAATCGGGAGCATGAATTGCTGCGTGTCGGCGTCGTTGTCCACGGCCGCGCCCACCGCTCCGAACAAAGCGCTGTAAAGCAGATAGCCGCCCAGGTAGTAGAACAGGAAGCAACCCAATATAAGCGGAATGTTCAGGCTTGCTACGGCACCGAGCACTTCCGTTACCGGGTTGTCGACATTAGCGCCGGGCGTCGCCTGCCCGGGCATTTGTGCTTTGTTTAATTCTTTCGCAACCTGCACCGATTCTTTGGACATCTGGCTGCCTATTACGGCCGACGCCGCACTCGTAAATGCTGTGGTGAGGAGGATCCAAAGTACAAACTGGGTTAGCCCTACCAACGCAACGCCGATAATCTTACCCAGCATCAGATGGAACGGCTTGACAGACGAAATGATCACTTCCACAATGCGGCTGGTTTTTTCTTCGGTTATGCCCCGCATGACCTGCGTGCCGTAGATGAATACCGACATATAAATAAGGAATGCACAAATGCCGCCAATCACCGTCGCCGCGCCCGAACTGCTCGTTTTTTCGCCTTCCTCGCTCAGGCTGATCGTCTCAGAATTGACATTCACCCGCGAATCTTCGAGAATCTTATGCGTAATGCCTGCTTCGGCAAGCTTGATGTCTTCAATTTCCTTCTCGATCACCTTCTCGATCTCCGATTTCAGGTCCATGCTTACATTCTTGGCAGCGTAAATGCGGACGCTCTTCGGTGCCTTGATCACATTAGCGGGAATGTACACCAGCGCATTGGCCTCGCTGGCCGGGAACGCGGCTTTGGCGGAATCGAGGCTCTTGTCGGTGAATGCAAATTTCAGGGCTTCCGAGTCCTTGAATTTGTCCCGGAATAATCCGCTTTCATCAAGTACCTGCACCGTTTTGGTATCCACCGATCCCATCGCAACCCAGATTACCGTCGCATAGAATCCCACAAAAAGCAGGGGCCCCAGCAGCGTCATCACGAGGAACGACTTCTTTTTAACCCTTACCAGGTATTCTCTTCTTATAACCAGATATATATTTCGCATGGGTTTCGGATTAGTAAGTGTAATGGAATGCGCCCGACTAAGCTTCGGGAACTTCATTGACCGCCTTCATGAAAATATCGCTCATAGTCGGGATGTTCTCGCCGAACGCACGAATCTCTACCTTCGACAATATATTGAGCAACAATGCATTAGCATTCGTATCGCCATCCAGATGGATATTGGAACGCAGGTATCCGTCTTCGAGGATCTTCTGATCGAGTATTTGGTAAATCGGGTCCAGTTCGTCGAGATAACCCTTATATTCAACAAAATAAGTATGTGTCTTAAACTGTTCCTTAATTTCCCTTTTAGGCCCGTCGAGTACCTTGCGCGACTTGTGGATCAATGCAATATGATCGCAAAGCTCCTCCACGGTTTCCATTCTGTGGGTTGAAAAAATAATGGTACTGCCCTTTTGTTTCAGTTCGAGGATCTCGTCGCGGATGAGATTGGCGTTGATCGGGTCGAAACCGGAGAATGGTTCGTCGAGAATGATCAGGTCGGGCTCGTGCAACACGGTCGAAACAAATTGTACCTTTTGCTGCATTCCTTTCGAAAGGTCGCCGATCGTCTTGTCCCACCAGGTCTTAATATCAAATTTTATGAACCAGCTTTTAAGCTTTTCCATTGCCTCCTTTTGCGAGAGGCCTTTCAGCTGCGCCAGGTAGAGCAGCTGCTCCCCTACTTTCATCTTTTTGTAAAGCCCGCGCTCTTCCGGCAGATAACCGATCCTGGAAATGTGATTGGGGTTAAGCGGCACGCCGTCGAACAGAATTTCCCCGCTATCGGGCCCGGTGATCTGGTTGATAATGCGGATCAGCGACGTTTTTCCGGCCCCATTTGGCCCTAGTAGCCCGAAAATGCAGCCTTTGGGAATGGATATACTGACATTGTCCAGGGCCGTATGGCTGGAATATTCCTTCGTTACATTCCTTACCTCTATGATGTTCATAATCTCAAAACGGTGTAAACGCAAATATGCGAAGTAATTTCCCGGGTCGCGGTAACCACAAGTATAAAAGCCTCATTTGGCTGACTAATGGCAAAAATAAAAAGCGGACGGAATAATCCGCCCGCTTTTCCCGGCGCATGCCTAATTAATATTTAAACATATTTTTCGCGGATCTGGAAAAGGACCCAGAAGCCGATAATGCCTCCGACGATGAAGGCGAACAGGCTCAGTTGGATCAGGTTGCTGATCAGGCCTACCAGCAGTGCGTAATAAAGCAGGTTCCAGCCTGCCCTTCTGCGTGCTTTGAGGGGAGAAAACGCCAGCAGGTACATCGCCAGGGTCACAATGCCGAGCGCGATCCCGAGGTAAAAGTTGAAACCTATGCCCACCGAAGCACCTCCCATCCCGAAAACGGCGCCGCCTACGCCCAAAGCCGTGAGCAGGCCCAGTACGCCGATAATGGAGAGTATCAGGATAATATACGGGCCATATTGCACCAGAAATTCTTTAACACTCTCTGAAAATGGCGGAAATTTTTGAAGGAAAATCGGTTCGAGTTCCTTCTCGAGAAGTAATTTAGATTCCATAGACGGGGGATTTTTTAGCTGAATTTCAAACAATTAATTTCTAAAACTAAAACAAAATCCAGGAACCCGATCCCCACGACCTAGTAAGCGTTCCAACTGTTTATTTAGCGGCCTTGCATAAATTTTCACCCGCCTCCATCCGCTAATCTTCCGGGTAAGGTACAAACACAAAACCGGAAAATTCTCCTATCAATGCAAACAGGCAGCAGAACTCATCCGCATTCTTGTAGTTTTCTGTAAAAAGCAGCACCGATTCTTCACCGATCAGCTTGCGATCGACAAATTCCTGAAGGTAGGATGCTTTGTAAACGTAATTATTCGTCAGCTCGCTGGAATCGAAAAGCAACACGCCCAGATCGAGCTCATTATTGGTCACGGCAAAAATCGGGTAATCCGAAAAACCGCGTTTGCGGATCTGGTACGAGGCTTCTTTCAGCTGATCGGCGACCTTGATAAAATCCTGCGATATATATCCCATCAACTTCTGATTCAATTCCGGAGAATTTGCATCGTCCATCAGGGCATTTTCATTGCTGTTGTTGATCATAGTTTTGTGCTGTAAGCTTTATGCTGTAGGCTATAAGCTTAATTTTTATTTCAATCTAAAATACTCCATTCAATTGCCCCCCCCCAAGCTTACAGCCCATAGCTTACAGCTTAAAGCTTAAAGCCCCTTCACATCCTCGCCGCGAGCAGCAACGTCAGGTCTTTGTAACGCATATTGAAGCTGCGGGCGATGTGTGAGTTGGTGAGCGTGCCTTTGTGGCAGTACACTCCCTTCATAAACCAACGATTGGCATAAATCATTTCTTCGATACCGCCTATTGTACCGGTTTGAAGCAAAAACGGCAAAAATACATTGCTGAGCGCCGTGCTCGCCGTATGCGCCACGCGGGAGGGGATGTTGGGGACGCAATAATGGATCACCTCATTATACTTGAAAATCGGGTTTTTGTGCGTCGTCATCCGGGAAGTTTCGAACGATCCGCCCTGGTCGATGCTGACGTCGATGATCACCGAGCCGGGCTTCATCTTCGAAACCATCTCGCGTGTTACCACCATCGGGCTCAGCCCATTTTCGGCCCGCATCGTCCCGATTACCACATCCGCACGTCCAATCGCTTCGGCCAGCGTTTCGGAATCGATGATGGAAGTGTATAAGTTTTGTCCGATCGAGTATTTCAGCCTTTGCAGGCGATAAATATGTTTGTCAAAAACCTTCACGTCCGCACCCACGCTCAGGGCTGCACGCGTTGCGTATTCGGATACCGTCCCCGCGCCCAGGATCACGATTTTTGTCGGTGGTACGCCGGTTATGCCCCCAAGGATAATGCCCCTGCCGCCATTCGGCGTCGAAAGGTATTCCGCGGCAATGAGCAGCACGGTACTGCCGGCGATCTCACCCATAGCACGGATGATGGGCTTCCCTCCTACCTTGTCTTCGATCAGTTCGTAGCCGATACCGGTTATTTTCAGCTCATTGAGTTTTTCAAAATAATGCTTTTCCAGGGCGGGCAGATTAAGCGCGGAAATGAGCGTCGTTCCGGCCTTTACGAATTTGAATTCGTCCTCCACCAGCGGCTCCACTTTCAGGATCACATTAGCCTGGTATACTTCCTCGGGGCTGTGGACGATTTTCGCGCCCGCCTCGCTGTATTCGTGATCCGACAGGTTGGCACCCTTGCCGGCGTCCTGCTCTACCCACACCTCATGCCCGTTCCTAACCAGTATCGCCACCGCGTCGGGGGTGAGCGCAATGCGGTTTTCCTGCAACGAAACCTCCCTTGGCAAGCCGATATGCAAAGAATTATGGTCCTTCCGGACGGCCATTAATGATTCCTGTGGGTACAGCACCGACTGTTTGGCGAGCTCTTCAAAACCGGTAATCTGAGGTTGTGCCATTGACTAGCAAAAATGAAAGTGAAACTGTAACTGACTAAATGTGACCTCTTATACCTTGGTGACTTCTAATATTCTCATGCCATTTTCATCTGCTTCCAGATGCAGCTGCATATAATTCAGCGGCCAAAGGGTCTCCACCTTCCCCGGCCACTCGACAAAGCAGAAATCCCCCGAATCGAAATACTCCTCCACGCCCATGTCCAGGGCTTCTGTTTCGTCCTTAATCCTGTAAAAATCAAAATGATAGATTGTTTTGCCCCCCGCATCATATTCATTCACCAGCGAGAAAGTGGGGCTCTGCACGTGCGTGGTAACCCCGAGATGGCTGCACAATGCCTTGATGAGCGTCGTTTTACCGGCTCCCATTTGCCCTTCGAAGAGCCATACGGGCGTTTCCGCACCAAGTCCCAAAAGAGCCTCGGATACTTTTCCGAGTTCGTCGAGTTCTTTAAAACGAATAACCGTGGGCTGTCCAATCATGTTACAAAAATACACAATTTGGAAAAACCCGTGACAATTTTATGCCGCTGACAGTGTCAGACTTTCCATTCTTCACGCATAGAGCGGCCCAGGAGCTGGCTTGCCTTTTTATCACCTTCAAAATCCTCCTTCACGGGATCCCATTTCAGCAAACGCCCTAAGCCGTACGCGATGTTGCCAATGTTGCAAACCGATGCCGTCCGGTGCCCGGTCTCCACATCGCAGATCGGTGCCTTCCGGGTACGGATCGCATTCAAAAAGTCTTTATAATGATTGGTACTGACGTAAACGCCCGCGTCACCTGCATTGAAAACCTTATCTTTCAAGGGTTCGGGAGTGGTTCGCAATTCGCCGCGCGCTACGAAGACCTCGCCGTCGGTGCCTACGAAATGGCAATGCTGCTTGCCTTCCATTGGCCGGTGGATCATTTCAACGCCGTTGGCATATTTGTAAATCAAACCTTTTCCCGGCTCGGAATAAACCAGTTCGGAAGGTCCGCTGGCATCCATATTGAGCCCCCATTGCGCAATGTCGAACATATGCGCGCCCCAGTCGGTCATTCCGCCGCCGCCAAACTCGACATAATCGCGCCATTTCGGCCAGAATTTAGCATCCATGGCTGGGGCAAGCTCATTGTTGTAGGGTCTTTCGATCGTATTCGGGCCCATCCAAAGGTACCAGTCGAGGCCTTCAGGCTTTGTTTCGCTTTTCAAATCCCACACTTTCGGCGGTCCGCCTACATTTACATACACTTTTTTGACAGTCCCGATGGCGCCGCTCCGTACCAGCTGCACGGCCTTGGTAAACTCGGGCGCCGAACGCTGCATACTGCCGGTCTGGAAAACGCGGTTGTGCTTTCTGGCGGCATCCACCATGGCCCTGCCCTCTTTAACCGTCAGTGAAAGTGGTTTTTCACAATAAATATCCTTCCCTGCCCCGGCAGCGCGGACAGACATCGCTGCGTGCCAATGATCCGGTGCGGCAATCACAACGGCGTCAATATCTTTTCTCGAAAGCAATTCCCGGAAATCCTTCATACCGGAAGCGGCTTTATATGCGCCTTCTCCCAGCTTTTCGGTGTACCATTTATTGGTCGCATTCACGAAACTCTCCTGCTTAACGGAGTACACATCCGACGCAGCGATAATGCGCGTTTCCTGCGTGTCGAGAAACCGGTTGCGCAAGCCGCCGCTCTGGCGCCCGCAGCCGATAAAGCCTAGCGCAATCATGTCGCTGGGTGCTTTGTAACCTCGCCCGAGCACGTGCCGGGGCACGATCATGAAGGAAGAAATAACAGCACCCGCTTTCAAAAAGTCGCGGCGATTGAGACGTTCAGAATTCATATTTTTTCGAGAAATTGTCCTGATTGAATTTAAATTAAAGGCCGAAGTCAGTGATTCTACTGGATATTGGAGTCTTATATTAAGTTACATACAACTTCCTAAACCACAGCCGCTATGATCAGACTACTACTGGCTTTTGCCCTGGCAATCTCTTTGCCCGCAGGTGCACAAGTCACTCAGCGTAACATTTTAGCCCAAAAGTACAGTCACGTCGCTTTTAATGAAGCCCTCATCCCGCGCGACAAATGGGCGCCCTACCCCAAAACGCCCGAAGAATGGCGCGGCAAAGCCGACCCCGCCGAGCTCGCCAGGATCATTCAAGCGGGCGAAGAAGCGCTGGAAAAGCCTGTCCAAATGGTTACCGCAAGCCTTTTGCTTGATTTCACACGCAGTGGCGACCGCGAGAAGCACGCCGCAGCATCGTTCGGACGCAGAAATCAGCTGATGAACCTCGTGCTGGCCGAAGCAGTCGAAGGCAAAGAGCGCTTCATGGAGGCAATCCTCAACTCGGTATGGGCCATTTGTGAGGAAACCTATTGGGGTGTACCGGCGCATTTGAGTGTGCAAAAAGCCAAAAACGGTTTACCCGACACGGAAGACCCTACTATCGATCTGTTTGGAGCAGAAACAGCCGGAGTACTCGCGCTCACTGATTATTTTTTAGGCGAGAAATTAGACAAAATCTCCCCGCTGATTCGGCCGCGCATTTATTTGGAAACTAATAAAAAGATATTTGAACCACTGAAACAGGCCAATCGATACAGCTGGCTGAGTACCAAAAACCCCGTCAACAACTGGAACCCGTGGATCGTCTCGAACCTGCTCATCGCCAATCTGCTGCTGGAAAAAGACCCGCAAAAGCGCAGCGATAACGCGTACCAGTACATGGTGTTCCTCGACCGGTATTTCAATAGCCTGGGCGACGACGGCGGTTGCGACGAAGGCCCCAGTTACTGGTTTGCCGCCGGCGCGAGCGCATACGACGCCCTTGCGATCCTCGAAAGCGCCACGAATGGTAAAGTGGATATTTACGACAACGATCTGATCCGCAAAATGGCCGCTTACGTTTACAAGGTCCATATCGCGAACGACTACTTCGTGAATTTTGCCGATGCAGATCCCAAACTCAAACCGGATGGATTAATGCTTTACCGGTTTGGCAAGGCAGTGAAAGATCCCGAACTGACGGCATTCGGCGAATGGGCTTACGGGCAATTTGGCGCCGTTACCGGAGGCAACGGCTACCAGCGCCCCCGGAAAGTCTGGAACCTGCTAACCACCTCCGAACTGAAACCGGACAAGGCCAAAACCTATCAACCCGTCGCCCAATCATGGCTTTCGGATATTGAAGTACTGACAGCCCGTTCGGATAATGGCTTATACCTCGCCACGCACGCCGGCCA
Organism: uncultured Dyadobacter sp.; assembly: GCA_966211825.1. Taxonomy (GTDB): domain Bacteria; phylum Bacteroidota; class Bacteroidia; order Cytophagales; family Spirosomataceae; genus Dyadobacter. The sequence goes on from CBIHPQ010000164.1 coordinate 11,280, forward strand.
CAATGCCGAAAGCCACAATCATAATGATGTCGGCGATTTCATCGTGTATGCTGATGGCGAACCGGTGATCGTAGACGCAGGTCGCGGTAATTATACAGCGCGGACGTTTTCTTCAAAACGATATGAGTTGTGGTTTACCCAATCGCAGTACCATAACCTTCCCATTGTGAATGGACTAGGACAACCGGCTGGGAAACAGTTCAATGCGCGAAATGTTAAAAGCAGCGCTTCGGAAAAGGAAGTTTCACTGGCCATGGACATCGCCCCCGCTTATCCGCAGGAGGCCGGGGTACAAAACTGGAACCGGCTCGTGAAGCTCAACCGGAGCAAGAATGCCGTGGAGATCTCCGACGATTACACCCTGAAACAGAAGCCGGACTCATTACAGCAAATATTCATGACCGTCTGCAAGGTCGATACCAGCACGCCCGGCAAAATCATCCTCACAACATCCGGTAAAAAAACGGTTTCACTCACTTATGATCCGAAGAGCTGGACCGTTTCCACGGAACTACCCTCCACCGAAGGGATGGAATACAATAGCTTCAAAACCAAATGGGACGGCAACCCTGTTACCCGCATTGTACTCACCAGCAAGACATTAAAACCAAAAGGCAAACACAGTTTCATCATTTCCAAATCCTGAACAGGCCCATGAACTTATCCCGCAGAGATTTCCTCATCAATAGCACAATCGCAGGCAGCATCATTCCCTCCCTGGCGCAAGGGGCATTTGCAAGCCCGGCCAATAGAGCGGCAGATGATCTGAAAGTCAATATTTTTTCCAAACATCTGCAATTCCTGAACTATCAGGACATGGCCGAGGTCGCCAAAGAACTTGGTTTTGACGGTATCGACCTTACCGTTCGTCCCAAGGGCCATGTGTTGCCAGAAAAGGTGGAAACAGACCTCCCTCTTGCCGTGGAAGCAATGAAAAAAGTGGGTCTGGCGCCGCAAATGTTCTGTACTGCCGTGGAAGATGCTGCTAATCCTGTCGACAAAAAACTGCTTGAAACGGCAGCCAAATTGGGTTTCAAATATTACCGCATGAACTGGTACCGCTACGATGAGCAAAAGGCGATTCCGGAACAGCTCGGCGAATTCGGCACCAAAATGGCCGGTTTGAGTCAGTTGAATGAGAAATTGGGCATTCATGGCTGCTACCAGAACCATTCGGGCAGGATGGTCGGCGCGTCGATGTTTGAGATCTGGCAGATCCTTCAAAAAGCCAATCCCAAAACAATGGGTGCGCAATATGACATCCGCCACGCTACCGTCGAAGGCGGACTTTCATGGCAAACGGGTTTCAATCTGATCCGTCCGCATATCAAGACCATCGTAATCAAGGATTTTTATTGGGAGAAAAATAATAGTGGCAAATGGGCGGTAAAAAGTGTGCCGCTGGGTGAAGGAATGGTGGATTTCAAAACCTATTTCAAACTATTGAAGGACCTTAAAGTGGATGTACCGATTTGTCTTCACCTGGAATATCCGCTGGGCGGGGCCGATCAGGGCGCATTTCAGATCACGGTGGACAAAAAAGTAGTTTTCGATGCAATGAAACGCGACTTGCAAAAGCTGAAAGAACTCTGGGCAGCCGCTTAATTACCGCCGCATTTCATGAAACTAACGCCCATCCTCCTATCGGCCTCGTTTGCTGCATTGTGCGGCTTTGTGATCAGCACGCATTCTACCGACCAGAATTGGCCGGAATATAATGGCGACGGCGCACGCAGCCATTATTCGGCCCTCAGCCAGATCACGAAAGACAATGTTGCGCAACTCAAAGTCGCGTGGACATACGCATCGGGGGGCGCGGATACGGCACGCAACCGCACGCAAATGCAATGCAACCCGATCGTGATCGACGGCATTTTGTACGGCGTCTCGGCCGGAACGCAGGCATTTGCATTGAATGCGGCGAGCGGGCAGGCAATCTGGAAAACCAATGTTACCGACAATGGCGGCACGACGAGCCGCGGGCTTACCTATTGGTCGGATGGTAAGGAGAAACGGATTTTTTTCGGGGCCGGCAAATGGATTTACGCCTTGAATGCAGCCGATGGCTCATTGATACAGACCTTCGGAGAAAATGGGAGGATCAATCTGAAAAACGGTATCGAGCGCCCCGGCGCGGACGATTATGTCACGCCCAATACACCGAATACCATTTACAAAAACCTGCTGATCACGGGGGCAAGGGTTAACGAGTCGGAAACTGCGCTGCTCGGGGATGTACGCGCGTATGATGTGCGTACGGGCAAGCTGGTATGGACATTCCGCACCATCCCTGCCAAAGGTGAATTCGGGTCCGAAACGTGGCCTGCTAATGCCCGGGAGTATTTCGGCGGCGCTAATGCATGGGCCGGCATGGCGGTCGACCGGGCACGCGGGATCGTCTACATCCCCACCGGCTCGGCGGCGTATGACTTTTACGGCGGCAACCGCCCGGGTGACAATGTTTTTGCCAACTGCCTAATCGCCCTCGATGCCGCTACCGGCAAACGCCTGTGGCATTACCAACTCGTACATCACGACATTTGGGACCGCGACCCGCCCTGCCCGCCGAATCTCGTAACCGTCATAC
>CBIHPQ010000165.1:0-13844 GCA_966211825.1 uncultured Dyadobacter sp.
TGATAATCGGGCGATAGCCGCTTGGTGGTTGTATTGGAAGTGGTTGGTTTAGGGTGCTATCATTGCTGAAAACAAAGGCAATTATGGCAAACAATCACAAATCCATCAGTTATATACAGCAATTAATGCTCCTGATTCCGCTATTATTTTCTGCGGTCACCCTCTCGTGTACTAACCACACGCATAAGAACGACGTAAAGCCGCAGGAGAAAATTTTCCCGGAAATCCATACCGGCCCTGCCACCTTTCACGCGCTTGGCGGAGTGATCGAGACTTTCGATGTCAATTTTGATAAGCTGGGAAACATAGCGGTCGAGGAATATGGTGTGGTGTATGCATTTCTGCCTGAAACCACCTCTGTGGATCTTGTAGTAGATGGTACTTACCCGGCTGCCAGGTTCAAAGGGACGGCCAAACTGGGTTCCAATACGGAAAGTTTTAAAATCGGTTTTCCAACAGGTATGCACGCTTTGTCTTATCGGGCCTACGTAAAACTAAAAGGCGGCGAAGTCCGTTATGCCGACAATAGTTTAAATAAAACCTTTTAATCCTGGACCACCCGTTCCTGAAACTTCCGGCTTACGAGATGGTAATTGAATAGTTCGACCAGATCGATCAGTACGGTATTCGGGTCGTTGGCATTCAGGTAAGTCTTCACTTTTCTTACAAAGTCGTAGAGCGGTTCGTAGTATTTGTGCCCGGTCTCTTCCTGAAAATCCTGGATCGTAAATGCATTGCCCTTTTTCAGGATCATATATACGGCGATGAAAAAGTAGGAGATCGGGAGCTTGCTGCCTTCGAGTACAGTGCCGCTTTGCAACGTAGTACGGAACCGGCACTGTTTGCATTGAAACTGCTGTTTGGGCGCCAGCCAGTAGTGATGGGTACCGCCGCATTTTTTGCAGATGATCCCGCGACGTAACCTGAAATCCTTAAATGCCTCCGTCGCGATGGTTTCGTTCTTGTAAATATCGATCAGATTGCCCGCTTGCATAATGAAATGATAGAATGAGAAGTCCAAAGCTAACAAAAAAGACAATATAATATAAAGTCTATCGAATTTATATAGAATATTTTTAGTGGTATGCTTTCAAATCGGTTAACCCACAAATTCTAGTAAAACGATAGGAGAATGCACCAAATATTAGTTGGTGCTGGTGTTGTTTTGTGATTATTTTTTTCTGAGTACTAGCGCATGAAATCAATATGTTGGTATAATCTATGGCAGTCGGCTGATAGGCGAAACGGTCGGGTAAACAGCTGGTGGCAGACTGTGTGGTTCATTAAATGCCTGATTCTTAGTTCACGTATGTTTGTGATCGTTATGCCGGTCGCGCCCTGGCAATACTTCCCGGCGCGATGCAGCACGTTTCTCATTAATAATCAAATACAGAATGGCCAAGTTAAACCAAAATCAGACTGCCTTGGGTGACGTGGCGGCACGGCAGCTGGCAATCGCTACCAGAACGGTCCCTCAGTTTGAGGCGATTACCCCGCGCTGGCTGACGCATTTGCTGAACTGGATTCCCGTAGAGTCCGGCGTTTACCGCCTGAACAAGGTGAAAGACGGCAGTACCGCGGAAGTAGATTGCTCCCGCCGCGATGAACGCGAACTGCCGCATACCTTTATCGATTACGTCGAAGATCCGCGCGAATACAACCTGACAGCCGTCAATACCGTGCTCGACGTGCATACCCGCGTCTCGGACCTGTACAGCAAGCCTTACAACCAGATTAGCGAGCAGTTGCGCCTGACCATCGAAAGTATCAAGGAGCGGCAGGAAAGCGAGCTTATCAATAACCAGGAATACGGATTACTTTCCAGCATTGCCGATAAACAAAGGATCTCTACCCGCCTCGGTCCGCCGACCCCGGACGACCTCGACGAACTGCTGACGAAAGTCTGGAAAGAGCCCGGTTTTTTCCTTTTGCATCCCAAAGCCATTGCTGCATTCGGGCGTGAGTGTACGCGCAAGGGCGTTCCGCCGCCGACCATCTCCCTTTTCGGCTCGCAGTTCATTACCTGGCGGGGCATTCCACTGATTCCTTCCGACAAAGTGCCTATTGAAGATGGTAAAACGAAAATCCTGCTTCTCCGCACCGGCGAAAGCCGTCAGGGCGTAGTTGGGCTCTACCAGCCGGGTTTGCCGGGTGAGCAGTCGCCGGGGCTTTCTGTCCGTTTCATGGGCATTAATGACAAGGCGATCGCCTCATACCTGGTGTCGCTGTACTGCTCGCTGGCCGTGCTGGTCGACGACGCGATTGCCGTTTTGGAGGATGTAGAAATCGGTAACTACCATGAATACAAATACTGACGGATCACCGGGCGGCGTGCCTGATGCGGATGTTTTGCAACAGCTTGCCAACGAGCTTTTCAAGGCATTGCCGAGTGAAATGCCGTCGCCGGTATTCTCACCGCATCTGGAAGACCACCCGCGTGCACAGAAAATGCTGGGGATCATCCAGCCGGAATTCGATCGGAGGCAACAAACGTCGCACGAGCATTTTAGCCTGAACGAACCGCAGACGAGCCTGCCTGATCCGCATTTTACCGATGGCAAAGTACCGCCCTCGGCAGCGGGAGTGGGCGTGTCGCAATTCCATCCGTCGTATTACTTTCTGGGTGAAAACCTGTCGGACCGACAATCTGTACCAGGCGTTTCGGGCTTCGTTCCGCGAAGTTTTGCACCGTTTTCGACGGATGGTATTTACGTCGGTAACGACCTCGACCAGCTGGGCCGTACTGTTCCCTCTTCGCCCGGGGCCATTCCGTTTGATGTGAACCGCATCCGGAAAGACTTCCCGATTTTCAATGAGCGTGTGAACGGCAGGCCGTTGATTTGGTTCGACAATGCGGCCACGACGCAGAAACCGAGGCAGGTGATAGAGCGGATCAGCTACTTCTACGAACACGAAAACTCCAACATCCACCGCGCCGCGCACGAGCTTGCGGCCAGGGCCACGGACGCCTACGAGGCCGCGCGTGAGAAGGTGCGGGCATTTGTGAATGCGGGCTCGGTGAATGAAATCGTTTTTGTGCGTGGTACCACGGAGGCTATTAACCTCGTAGCCAAAACCTGGGGCGATCAAAACCTGCATGCAGGCGACGAGATCGTCATAAGCCACCTCGAACACCACGCCAACATCGTTCCCTGGAAACAGCTGGCCGATAAAAAAGGGCTCGTTCTGCGGGTAATCCCGGTCGATGAGGATGGGCAAATCCTGCTGGACGCCTACGCCGGTTTGTTGAGCCCGAAAACCAAACTGGTTTCATTTACACAGGTTTCCAATGCGTTGGGAACGGTAACGCCGGCCGGGCAGATGATCGAAATGGCGCATTCCGTTGGAGCAAAAGTGTTGCTCGATGGTGCACAGTCGGTCTCGCATATGCGTACAGACGTACGGGCGCTCGGCTGCGACTGGTTCGTCTTTTCGGGTCACAAGGTGTTCGGTCCGACGGGGATTGGTGCCCTGTATGGCAAGGAGGACATTCTGAATGCTACCCAGCCCTGGCAGGGAGGCGGTAATATGATCGTCGATGTAACATTCGAGCATATCCGGTACCATAACGCGCCCTCGCGCTTTGAAGCGGGGACGGGCAACATCGCCGACGCTGTGGGACTGGGTGCGGCGCTCGATTATGTGAATCAGCTCGGCATTGAAAATATCCATCGGTACGAGCATTTCCTGCTGGAATATGCGACCGGTTTGATGAAGAATGTTCCCGGACTTCGCCTGATCGGAACCGCGAAAGAGAAAGCTTCTGTTTTGTCATTCGTTTTAAATGGCTATAAAACGGAGGAAGTAGGCACTGCCCTGAACAAGGAAGGCATTGCTGTACGCTCGGGCCACCACTGTGCGCAGCCGATTCTCAGAAGGTTCGGCCTGGAAACCACGGTGCGGCCTTCCCTCGCATTCTATAATACCTGTGAGGAAATTGATGTGCTGGTGTCGACACTGCACCGCCTGAGCGGACAGAGAGGCGACCACAGACGATAACGACAACCACCGACGCCTTCCGGCGAGCGCGTATGGACCATGGAACACCGGCGGTCGGTGTCCATGGTCATTTTCCCCTTTTTGCCTATATTAGGCCATGCCCATCGACCGCAATACCATCAAACTCCTGAGGATTCCGTTCTCGTTTTTCCTCGCGCCGCTGTTTCTTTTCGCTTACAGCCAGGCCGAGACAGTGGTGCACCGGCAGGCTTTGTGGAGTTTTCTCATCATCCATTTTCTCGTATATCCGGCCAGTAACGGCTATAACAGCTACATCGACCGCGACGAAGGCAGTATCGGCGGGCTGGAAAAACCGCCGCTTCCTACCCGGGACCTTTTTTACCTTACAATTTTTCTGGACCTCGCCGCAACCGTTTTGGCGTTTGTTTTCGTAAATACATTGTTCGCGGTTTGCCTCGTGTTATATATCGCCGCATCGAGAGCTTATAGTTCGCGGCAGATCAGGCTGAAAAAATATCCGTTACTGGGTTTTCTGACCGTGGTGGTTTTTCAGGGGGCATTTACCTATTATATGTCGATTGCCGGGATCTCGGGCGGGGCGCTGCGGCTCGATACGGCCAACATCTTCGTATTGCTGGGCTGCTCTTTTCAGATCGCGGGCGCGTATCCGCTCACACAGGTGTACCAGCACGAGCAGGACCTGCGCGACGGCATTGTCACATTGAGTTATAAACTGGGCTATATCGGCACATTCGTGTTCACAGCAGCCATGTTCGTGCTCTGCAATGTGTTTTATTATTTGTATTTTACGACCAGGGAGCTTGGAATGATTTTTTACATCGTACAGGTGTTCTTTGTCCCTATTGTGATTTGGTTCGGGATATGGTTTTCGCTGGTTTGGAAGGACAGCCGGCAGGCCAATTTTCGCAATACCATGCGGATGAACTGGGTGGCGGCGATCTGCATGAATAGTTGTTTCATCGTTTTAATTATTATCAACAGAATTCCATTGAGTTATCTATCCTCTATTGAAACAGCCGTTCCCGAATATGGTTATGCACAGGAAACGCTCACCGATTTCTACCTGAGCTCGACCGACGACCTGAATACCCGCCGCAAGATCCGGATCGTGGCCAGCAGAACAGGCATAGAAAAGCGCTATTCTGTGATCCCCGATTTTGACAAATCCCCCGATGAATTCGAGTTTTTCAACCGGAATGCGACTTTGTTGCCGGAGCCGACACTCTCAGCACGTATGCAGCTTTACCAGCAACATGCCATAGCGCTGTCGAGGAAGGCGATCGGGCAGATCCCCGGTTTCGAAGACATTAAAGAGAGCATTACCCACCTGATCACGGTTACGTGTACGGGCCTGTTCGCGCCGGGGCTGGACGTGGAGCTCATGCGCGAGCTTCGGCTGAATCCAACGATCGAGCGCAGCAGCGTCAATTTCATGGGTTGTAATGCTGCGATTCTGGCATTGAAGAATGCGGACGCGATCTGCAAGAATCATCGCGACGCGAAGGTGCTGGTGGTTTGCACCGAACTTTGTACAATCCATTTCCAGAAGCGGTATAATGACGATTACCTGCTTTCCAATATGATTTTCGGCGATGGGGCCGCAGCTTTGCTGGTGTCGTCGCAGCCCGATGACCGCTACCTGCATCCGGTCCGGATCGATGGTTTTAATTCGATGGTGCTGCATAATGGCTATTCGGATATGGCCTGGCAGCTTTCGGAGACCGGTTTTATCATGAACCTGTCGTCCTACGTGCCCGACCTGATCCGCGAAAACATCCGGCCTATGCTCAAAGCTGTGAACCTGAAACCGGAAGATTACCGCCATTGGGCTGTGCATCCGGGCGGCAAACGTATTGTGGATGACTTCGCGGCGGCGCTTGAACTGGACAAATGTCTGCTTGGGCCTACCTACAATGTGCTCAAAAATTACGGAAATATGTCTTCGCCGACCGTGCTTTTTGTCTTGAAAGAAGTGCTGGAAAAAGTCAAACAGGAGCATTTGAATGACCGCATCTTCGCGGCTGCATTTGGTCCGGGGCTCAGCATCGAAACTATGCAGCTGCGCTATGTTCAGGCATAGGAGTCTGCAAAAGGAGCTCCTCGACCGGGACGATATTCCTTCTGCGGACCTTTTTCAAAATTTGCGGGAGCTGGATTTTATCAACCACTGGCTCGGCGGTTACAATATTTCATTTGCCGCATTGAAACGCGTTTTGCAAAAAGGCAGGCGGTACACGCTGGTGGACATCGGCTGCGGGGGAGGGGACACGCTCAAACGCATTGCCAGTTGGAATAAAAAGGCAGGTTTCGCGCTCGACCTGTATGGCGTAGATCTTAAAGCCGATTGCATTGCCTATGCCGAAGAAAATCTTAAAAATGCCACGGTAGCGCTCATTTGCGACGATTACCGCAATACTTACCAGCATTTGCAGACGATCGATATCATCCACGCCTGCCTCTTTTGCCATCACCTCACGGACGACGAGCTCATTGAACTCGTCCGTTTTGCATTACAACACCGGGCAGTCCTGGTTATTAATGACCTGGAAAGAAACCCGTTAGCGCATTATTCGATCAAGTTTTTGACCCAATTGTTTTCAAAATCATATCTCGTAAAAAATGACGCGCCGCTGTCTGTTTTGAGGGGTTTTAAGAAAAAAGAATGGCTGGAAATTTTGAAGGAAGCCGGTGCGGAGCATTTTTCTGTACGAAACAAATGGGCATTCCGGCATGAAGTGATCGTTTATGGTAACGCGAACTGAACATTTCGAATGCGCGATCGTCGGCGGGGGGCTTGCCGGGCTTTGCCTGGCGATCCAGTTGGCTGATCACGGCATTTCGGCGGTGGTGTTTGAAAGAGGGAAATATCCCTTTCATAAGGTTTGCGGGGAATATATTTCGATGGAAAGCTGGCCATTCCTGGAAAGCCTCGGACTGCCGCTTTCGGAGCTTGGTTTGCCCAGGATCAACAGCCTCGGTGTCAGTTCGGACCGGGGATTTATGCTCGATCACCGCCTGGAAACCGGTGGTTTTGGGATCAGCCGATACAGTCTCGACCATTACCTTTTTGAAATAGCCTCGCGCAAAGGCGTGCGCGTAATGCAGGAATGCCGGGTAACGGATGTGACCGGGAGCGCAGCGGCTGGTTTTCAGATCGTGACTTCTGCCGGAAATTTTGCGGCTAAGGTCGTTTGCGGAAGTTATGGCAAGTATGCGCCGCAATTTATCCACCTGGACGAAACCTACGTGCCGAAATCAACGCTGAACTACATCGGTGTCAAATACCATATTCAAACCGATTTCCCGGCCAACCGCATTGAGCTGCACAATTTCAGCGACGGATATTGCGGCATTTCCAAGGTTGACCGCGACTGGCACTGTCTCTGCTACCTCACCACGGCGCGTAACCTGCTGGAAAACGGTAAAGATGTGAAGCAAATGGAGGAAAGGGTATTATACCAAAATCCGTTTTTGAAAAAATACTTCACAACTGCCGGGTTTGTCAATGCGCAGCCGCTGATCATCAGTAATGTGCAATTCAGTAAAAAACAGACAGATGCGGACGGCATATTTCTTCTGGGAGATTCCGCCGGCTCCATTACGCCCCTGTGCGGAAATGGAATGAGCATGGGTATGCGGGCTTCCAAGCTGCTTGCGGACCAACTGTTTTCGGTTTTTAATGGAAAACAAACGCAGGATGAGGCCTTGAAAAATTACCACCGCACCTGGAATGCCGCTTTTGGGACAAGGATTAAAGCAGGTTACCACCTTCAAAAGCTTTTCGGAAAGAGCCGCACGACCGATCTGGCCCTGAAACTCCTGCACAAAACGCCCTGGCTTACTTCAAGGCTCGTTTCGCTCACGCACGGGGAGGTTTTCTGAAACCCTTTTCCCCGCCTCCGATTTTTGGAGAGAATATTCAAAAAGAAATGCATTGAGCAGCAGCAACAGCATGCCGTAAAAAACATCTTCGACCGGAATGGTAAGGACGCGTACGCCGAGGTTTTCGGCATCGTTGTACCAAACGATCGGCTTTTCCAGTCCCGTACCGGTGAGAATGCCGTTTACGATCAGGAAAGGAAAAAGCAGGAACTGGTGCGAGTAGTAGAACAACCCGAGCCAGCGCGGCTTGGCCTGCCATTTTAAATACATCAGAAAAATGGCCAGCCAGGTCATTGTGGAAGTGGTGTAGGAGCGCCCGGCACCCAGCAGGCCCAGCAGGATGCACAGCGAAATGAATACCCAGGTAACCGTTTGCTCAGCCCGTACATGCATCTGAGGCCCTTTCCAGAGACGGAAGCAGAAGTAGGTGAACATACACGCATAGGGAATGCATATAAAAAAAAGTACTTCTTCGATGGGCAGGCCGAATAGCCCGATGCCCGTCAGGTATTGCGGGTTGAACCCCCAGATACCGACATTGGTGAAATAGCTGTCCCAAATAATAAACGGCACAGCCGAAAGCAGGATCGCAGTCCACAATGCCTTCCAGTGCTTGTAAAGCTGGATTTTGGGATGGAAGGATGCCAGTAGCGGCACGGAAATGGCGCCCAGGTCGACCAGCAGGTAGAGCAGTTTCATTTCGCTGTCGCTTTTTGGGCTTCACGGAAATACCTGAGCGGCACCCACAGCATTCCGAAACACTCGCCGCCATGCTTGCCGAGGTGTTTATGGTGCATTTTGTGCGCCCGGCGGATGGCTTTCAGATAAATGGAATCTGTATTGCGGAAAATCCGGAACCTTTGGTGGATGAACACGTCGTGGACGAGAAAGTAGGTAAACCCGTAAATGGTAATACCCAGCCCGACCCAGAAAAGATAGTTGAAGCCCGCGTCGAGCCCCAGCCAGAGGAACGTAATGCCGGGCGTCGCGAAGATGACAAAGAAGTAATCGTTCTTCTCAAAAAAATCGCCGTCGTCGCGCTGGTGGTGATCGTGGTGCAGTGACCACAATAGTCCATGCATCAGGTACTTATGCGCCAGCCAGGCCACGCATTCCATGGCTACAAATGCGCCCAGGGTAATCAGAACAGGGAATATCCAGTGTGGCATATGGCTGCGTTTTGCGTGTTTTGTTGGATTAACTTCCGATCCTGCCCGCAATTACCGGCATGCATATCTTAAACCATTCGGTGTAAGCATCCGGATTTTGGACGATGTCGGCCTGTATGTCGGATATGGTCAGGTATTTATAGTCACTGGCTTCGGATGGGTCGATTTGCGGTACGGCATCGGAGACGCCGAAAAACACGTGATCCAGCTCGTTTTCGGTCAGGCCGTTTTCGAGATCTGCTCGGTACTGGAATGTGTAGAGAAATTGCAGATCTGCTTCGAGGCCCATTTCCTCACGCAGGCGCCTCACGGCCCCGTCATGCACCGGCTCGCCCGGGAGCGGATGGCTGCAACAGGTGTTCGACCACAGGCCTTCCGAGTGGTATTTGCCGAATGCCCGCCTTTGCAGCAGCATTTCGTTTTTTGAATTAAAAATAAACACCGAAAATGCGCGGTGCAGCACACCTTTTTCATGCGCTTCCAGCTTGGGCATCAGGCCAATGGCTTCGTCGTTTTCCGTTACCAGCACAACTTGGTCATTCATAGGATGGTGGGTTTCAGGTTTTGTATTGTGGGAATATTCTCCCTTTACAACACAAAAACGTCATAAAAGATCAAACTGGTGCCTTAGCAGCGACCGAAACATCAGTCCGAACTTGTCGATATCCGGAATGCGTATCCTTGCATCCATGACTTTTTCCGGCGGTGTTTCCTTGATCCTTAAAAACAACTTTTTGTAATAATAATAAGCCAAATAAACGCCTCTGCGAGAGCTTGCGGGCAATCGACGGATCCCGGTCAGCGCTTCTTCAAAATCCGCTTCGATCTCCTGCTGGATCTGCACCTTGTCGGCATAGGAGAAATGGTTGAAATTCACTCCCGGAAAATAAGTCCGGCCAAGCGTTTGATAATCCGCTTTCAGGTCGCGCAGGAAGTTTACCTTTTGAAAAGCCGCGCCGAGCTTCATGGCATAGGGTTTCTACGCCTCATACAAGGAGGGATCATTTTCTGAAAAAACACGCAGGCACATCAGGCCAACTACCTCCGCCGAGCCAAGCACATATTCCTGATAGGAGTCCTGCGTGTGTTCCTTTTTGAGCAGATCCATTTCCATACTCTTCAAAAAAGTGTCAGTGAGCTCCCATTCAATCTGATAGGCGTGCACCACCTGCTGAAAACTGTTCAATATCGGGTTAATGCTGATCCGTTCGCGGATGGCGTCCTGAGTGTCCTTGCGGATGCGCGTCATCATTACCTCCTGGTCGTACCCGTGAAAGCTGTCGACGATCTCGTCGGCGAGCCTTACAAATCCGTAGATCCCGTAAATGGCCCTGCGAAATGCGGGTTTCAAAAAGTAAATGCCCAGTGAAAACGAGGTGCTGTACAACTGCGTGGTCTTTTTGCTGCACGACGTCGATAATTCATCAAAAAGGCTCTTCATAAGCTAGCTGTTTAGGTATTTAAGGACTTCATGGGCGGCAATAGTGCCGGATATGATCGCGGGCGGCACGCCGGGGCCCGGAACGGTGAGCTGGCCGGCGAAAAACAGGTTGCTTACTTTGGGGCTTTTCAGTTTGGGTTTGAAAATGGCGGTTTGCCGGAGCGTGTTGGCCAGCCCGTAGGCATTGCCCTGGTAAGCATTGTAATCATTCTTGAAATCGGAAACGCAGTAGCTCTTTTTCAAAACCACGCGGTCGCGGATCGTTTCACCGGCGAATTTTTCGAGCCGGTCCATTAGTAACTGGTAATAATGTTCGCGGATCGGTTCCGGATCGGGCAGGCCGGTGGCAATGGGCATGAGTATGAACAGGTTTTCATGACCTTCCGGCGCTACCGACGGGTCGGTGACCGAAGGGCAGCAGACGTAAAACAGTGGCGCGGTCGGCCATTTCTTGTCCTGATATATTTCCTCGGCATGCAGCCCGAAATCTTCGTCGAAGAACAGGTTATGATGTCTCAGCCTGGCAATGCGCTTGTCGACACCGAGGTAAAAAAGCAGGCAGGAAGGAGCAAATGTCCTTTCTTCCCAATAGCTTTCCTTATAATGCCGGTCTGTGGACGCGAGCAGTGCATGCTCGATATGCCGGTAATCGGCGCTGCCAATGATCGCGTCGGCCGCGACCGAGCGGGTGGTCGTATGAATATGCCGGATCCGGCCCCCCGAGGTTTCCAGTTTTTCGACGGCCTCGGAGGTGCGGAACTGCACGCCTGATTGCTCGGCAATGTCGCGGAAGGTGTCGGCTACTTTTCCAAAACCGCCCATCGGGTAGAATGTGCCTTGTTTGAGGCCCGAATAGTTCATCAGGCTGTACAATGCAGGCGTATCCTTGGGCATTGCGCCCAGGAACAGCACGGGGAACTCGATCAGTGCGAGCAGCCTGGGATCTTTGAAAAACCGCCGCGCATGCTTACGGAACGAGCTGAAAAGCTGCAATTGCAGTGCCTGTCCGAAAAGCCGCAGACTGATGAATTCGGTAAGGGAATGGCCGGGTTTGTAAACCATATCGTTCATCCCGACGCGGTATTTAAATTCGCCGTCGGCGATGAACCGGCGGAGTTTGTCGGCGGCGCCTCTTTCAATTTGTTCAAAAAGCTCGCATAGTTCGTCGAAATCGGCCGGAATGTCCATCAACTCGTTGTCGGCAAATACGACGGCAAAGCCCGGATCGAGTTGCCTGAGCTGGTACAGATCTGAGACGCTGCTACCGAACTGCGCAAAAAAGCGCTCGTACACATCGGGCATCCAGTACCAGCTCGGTCCCATATCGAATGTGAAACCCTGCGCAGAAAACGTGCGCGCCCGGCCTCCGATGCTGTCGTTTTTTTCAAAAACGGTCACGTCATGGCCATTTTTTGCCATAATGGCGCTGGCCGCCATTCCGGCAAAGCCCGCGCCGATAACGCCAACGGACTTTTTATTTGCCATGAGATGAGTTGGTGTGTGCATCTGTTTCGATCGTTTCAAGCAGTTGTTCTAAGGAGCCGATGTGACTGATCCGGGATGCGTCCTCGGGCCCTTCAATACCGCCTGAAAAGCAAATCCTGCAATTCGGAAAGTCGTGCGCGAGCTGGCTGAGCAGCTCCCGGCCCCGGTTTTCTGGCTGATTGCCTACAAAAAATGTATAAATGTGCGTCGGCGAAATGTTATTGGCGACCGCTTGAAGGTCCGGATAGGGCACCCGCGAGCCCAGGTACACAGCCCGCTTGCCGGCACGCGTAAGCATATAGTAAGCAAAAAGCAGCCCGATTTCATGTTCCTCTTCCTCGTGCAGAAAGAGCAACCAACGCTGGTCACTGTTCTCGGGGACCGGCAAGCCGTCGATCGCCGTAAATAGTTTCTGACGGATCAGGTTGGATAGGAAGTGTTCCTGAGCCGGCAACAGTGCATCTTTTGTCCACATCAATCCTGTCCTGACGAGCAGCGGATAAAGGATCTTTTCATAAGTCGCGGCCATTCCAAGCCGTTGCAAGGCATCGGCGAACAATTTGTGAAACGCCGCTGAATCGTAGGCCGCAATGGCTATCACCGCCTGGTTGATCCACGCCTCCACATGCTGATCGGTCTGCAGAGATTCCGCAATGATCCGGTCGATCTCTTCATGTATCTGAACATTGGAAAGCTGGCTGATATGCGAAATTTTCATCCCGCGGTTCAGCAACGTGCAGACATTCAGTAGTTTCTTGACGTGGTCGTCGTTGTAATAGCGGATATTCGTGTCCGTCCGTTCCGGTTCGAGCAGCCCGTAGCGCTGCTCCCAGATGCGGATGGTGTGCGCTCTGGTGCTGGTAATGCGTTCGAGATCCCGGATTGAATAGGTGGACATAACTTTGTTTAATGTTTATCAAAAATAGTTAAACAAAATTATTTGTTTACTTTTTTGTAGGAAAAATAAAAAATGCTGCTACTTTTGATATTGATAATATCTTATGTCTGATTTTAAAAATATCAACTCATGGGTGCGCAGGACATTTTCTGGTCGGTTAACATCAAATACCTCCGTTTGCGTCAGAAACTTAGCCAGGAAGCATTGGCAGAAAAGCTGGGGATCAGCAGGGTAAAGCTGAATGCGATCGAAAGCGGCCGGACGGCCAATCCGACGGTGGATGACCTGATCAATTTCTCGGAGTATTTCCGGATGAGCATTGACAGCCTCCTCAAAATGGAATTGAGCAAGCTTTCCGACCAGAAACTGAAAGACCTTGAAGTGGGGAGTGAGCTGTTTATGCAGGGCAGCCAGATCCGCGTCCTGGCCATTACGGTTGATAAGGAAGACAAGGAGAATATCGAGTACGTACCCGTGCAGGCGAGGGCAGGTTACCGTTCAGGATACGCCGATCCGGAGTTTTTGGCCACCTTGCCGCGTTTCAACCTGCCTACCGTGCCCAAAAACGGGACATTCCGGATGTTCCCGACCGTCGGCGATTCGATGTTGCCGGTGCCCGAAGGTGCGGATATTATCACCAGGTACGTGCAGGACTGGACCACGGTCAAGCCTGAGACGCCGTGTATCGTTATTCTCAAAGGCGATCAGGACTTTGTATTCAAGCAGGTCACGATCAATCAGTCGGCGGGTACCATGCTGCTGCAATCGTTCAACAAGCAGTACTTTGCCTATACGGTGCCTATTGGGGAGGTAATAGAATTATGGGAGTATTACAGCTTCCACAGTAAGGCACTTCCGGAGCCGCAAACAGACATGCAGCAACTGATGCGGATGTTGCAGGAAATGCAAAACGAACTAAGGGAATTAAAGAAGCGATCGGCCTATAAATAAGGGGTTGATTTTGCCTACAAATAATTGGACAAGCCGG
>CBIHPQ010000166.1:0-13828 GCA_966211825.1 uncultured Dyadobacter sp.
AAAATCCTCCTCACACGCTAATGCAAAAAAGGGCTGTCCGGAAACGGGCAGCCCATTTTTGCATTATTTTCATTTTGTCTCCCGGCAGGGCAGGATTGGTGAACGAGGGCAGTTGTGTAGACAAATGATCGAGTTAGTTACTAGCTTACGTCATAGGATTCGTCGAATAAATGCTATATTTTATCAAAATAATTTCTTTTTTAAGTTTTCACTTCTTAATTTAACCCCCATCTCCCACGGGGGGATTTCTCGCACCCAGCGCATATCTCGTTACTTTCCCTAATTCCATTAGTTCATCGGCAAACTGTCGAAGAAGGGGATCGTTATTGTCCATAGGATCTCCTTTTCAAGGCAGTGAATACCACTTTGTTTGCGTAATATTTTAGTAGACTAATTCAATCAATTCTTCAAACCAGACTAATTAAACAAGAACAGTTATGGAAAACTTGTATCCTATTCAACGTATTGGCAACATTTGTAAAAAGTATTTCGCTTTAAAGAAGGGGCCGTTCCTGACAACGCTTTCATTAGGGATTTTTGCCCTCGTTATCACATCCATGGCCCAGATTTCCCGCTCAACGACGACGCTATTTACTTCCATTACGGAAGAAGGATTACAAAAAGAAAGGCAAACGAATGTGTCGAAATTCAGGACATTGGAGAGATCCAAATTATATAAACGGATAAGCCCGGTGCAAATCGGAGATTTTGCCAAAATTCAAAAGAAAGGCGCATTGACTTTTTCATTGCCCGGATCTGCGGAGAAATATACTTTCTATGCGGAGAAAGTCGACGCGGTATCAGAAACAGATTTCAAATGGTACGGTTTATCGAAGGACAAACATTCATCGGCCATCTTTAACAGCGAAAAAGGAATTATATCCGGGGCTTTTACCATCGGGAAACGTCATTTCCAGGTTTTTACAATCGAGCCGGGATTCTCGGTCTTACAGGAAGACAGAGACGACATTAACCCCACATGTAGCAGTGGTGAACACGGTTTTTCGATCGTTGATACAACCAAATCCATTCCTTCGGGAGACAACAACGGGTCAAGGATGGGCGTCTGCACGGAACCGATGCGCGTCTTTGTTGCCTACACCCAGGCGGCCGCGAACAGTGTGGTCGATATCGCACAAACCATCAATTTGTCTGTACAGCAATATAACCAGACTATTAACAATTCGGGCGTTTCATGGCCGTCGACCAACACGATTGAGCTGGCAGGGTCTCAGTTGGTTAGTTTTGCTGGCGTGAACAGTCCGGAGGGCACTTCGAACGCAGAACAGGCAGCAGCATTCGTGCGCGACAACGCCACCATTCAGAATCTGCGTAACCAGACGAACGCGGACCTGGTAATCTGTCTCGTAGAAAGAACTTATGACGGTGATGCTATCGGTTCGGTCACGACTATACCGGCCAACAATTCCAATTACGCAGCCATCGTCCGCGCACCGTTCTCGAGTGCAACCAACTTTTTCACATTTACACACGAGTTGGGCCACCTGGTGGGTGGTCGCCATCAGAACGACCCGGGAGCACCGGCTTATTCACACGGTTATATGTTTAATGCTGGCGGGGCATTCCGCACAATGATGCATACATTCGATCAAAATTCGACGAGAATAATGCATTTCTCTAGTCCTAATGTAAACTTCAATGGTGTGCCAACCGGAACGTCCAACTTTAACCATGAGGCCAGGGTAATATCAGAGACAAGTCTTAATACCGTCAATTTCCGGCCATCGGTAAGCCAGCAATTTAATGCTACCATTATCGGCCCTACGAGCATCAGCAGTTCGGGCTGGTATAGTTGGGAATTATATTATTTCTGCCAGCCACTGGGCTCTACAACCTGGCAGTTCAGCACCGACGGGTTTAATTACGGATCGATGGTAGGTTTTGGCGATGCCGTTAATAATTACTCAATTTCCGATGCTAACAACGGCAATTTATTTCTCCGCTGTACCATCAATAACAATGGACAGATCTACGTCACTACGACAACCATCAATGTTAATATATGTGGTGGTTGCCGTACTTCGCAGGACGCAATTGCGGAAAGCGAAGGCAATGAGGAAACTGACATAAAGGCTATATTCCCTAATCCAGCGAATAAAGTTGTGGACGTAGACCTCTTTTTGAAGAGCAAGTCAGACGTAGAATTACAATTAGTAGATATCGCCGGACTTAAAAGAATTAATAAGGTTATTGGGAACTTGCCGGGCGGGTTTCACCGGCAACAGATTAATATTGAATCGCTGACAAGTGGCCTGTATATCCTGCGTTTTAAAAGCGGGGAAAAAGTCACAAATAAGCAACTGGTTGTGATCAGATAGCTAAATATGAAGCATGTAATCATTTATCTTTTCATCATCCTTGCATGTGCGTGCAAGGATGATGAAAAATTCGATCCCAATTCCTATGACGGTCAGTACCCGCGAAACCTGGATGGGTCGGAAATCAAGACGTACGATGTCAAGGTATTCGGGGGAGAAATCGAGGCGTATTTCAATGGTCATTCATGGAACCACGCCCCCTTTCTTTCTGTAAATGTTACCCGGTTTGATCCGCCGCAAACAGCGACTGATGGTCCCGAGGTCATGATCGGGATCTATCCCATGCTTACCGCGCCGCAGCTGGAATCCTGCCTGATGGAAGGTTTTATAGTGCGCGCCCCGCTAAAAGTTTCGACTACTTCAATCAATGATTTTACCAATGCGCACGAGCCCGAGTATGCCCACGTGAAATTTACTTCCATGGATTGCGATGCGGGCAAGGATCAATATGCCCTTGATCGCGATAAATCGAGCACGGTAAAAATCACGTCCTATGATCAGGAACGTAAAGAAATTGAGGCTGAATACGACGTCTATTTCAAGATTGCCCAGCGCAATTCAACTTTCGGGCCCATTTATCCTGAGAAAGTACATTTGCGGGGCAAAATCAAGTCTGTGATCAATATTTGAAGCTAATCTCCGGGTCATTACCGGCCTCCGGAAACTCTGCACGGTGGCTTTCAGCCTTAGTTGTGATCCGCCTTATTTTTTCACCAATGTCGTCGTGGTTTTTTTGCCCTTGTCCGTAACGGTGATCCGGTAAACGCCCGGCGCGAGATTTGTCAGATCCCAGTTCGTCACGTAATAGTCGCTGGGAGAAGAAATCGCCGCCCGTTTTAACCTCCGCCCCGAGACATCCGTTATTTGGATGCTGATGTTCGCATTGGGTGCGTCGCTCTTGTAAGCAATATTTACAATGCCAGAAGTTGGATTTGGGTAAACTACCAGCGTATTCGCTTCCGAGGAGAGCAAACTTTCGGGGACATAAGCGCAGCCGGGGCGTCCTTCCGAGGTTAAAAACACATCTTGAAAACAGCCCGATGCACTGAATATCCTCACCGTGCCCAGAAAAGGTTTGTTGAGTTGTAACGGCTCCTCGGCAATTGCCCCCGAGACCGGTATTGAACCGGCGGAAGCATAAAGCGCTTTTCCGCTATAAGTTGAATCACGTACGAGGTCAAACCGGTGCGTTTTGTCATAGCCCGACAGGCTTACTTTCACGACATTGTTCTGGCAGTCAAAATTCGCCGTGACCTGAGGTTGGTCGGCGCATTGAAAGCCGATGTCCAGGTCCAGGATATCTTCCCCGGGGTTTTTAGTGGTTAAAAAAATGGAGGCATAACCATTAGCAGAGGCTTTTGCATCACTGTCCAGCTCCCGGGAATCCCCGGCTAGCGCCTGGGTTAGCGTGAGCGTACGGCCGGGTTGGTTCAATGGGATACGGATTTCATAATTGGTCCTTGCACGGATCGTCTCCCGCCCGCTCTCGTTGTGAAAGGAATAGCGGCCATCTGGACCAGACTCGGTACCGGCGATAAACTGCCCGTCGCGGTATAAGCTCATAAGGATACCGGACAAAACGGGCTCGTCAGGGTCCTGAATGCCGTTTGCATTATTATCCGCCCACACACGGTCCCCGATTTCTATGCGAGGCAGCGGCGTAATAAGCTCGATATCACCCACATTATTCGTTTTCCAGAAATAGCCGGTGGGCATACTTGACGGAAATGCTGCAAAGCCATAGGCAGAAGCGCCCGTCTCACTACTGTACCATCTCGCTCCGCCATTCACGTAAGTGACAGGCTCGCGAACCGAAGCCATCACACTTTTGAGTGCGGGCACAAGTGCAAGTCCGCCCATGCCGTCCTCCTGGTGCCATTCGATCTCCGAGTGAACAAAATTGTCCTGATAGTAAAACTCGCCGCCACCCGGGCCTTGTCCATTACCTCTCCCAAGCGAAACACGGCTGCCCGATTGCCCGTTCTGTTCCAAATGATAACCGTCGGCATCCTTGCTGAGACGAACTACATCCCCTCCGGACAGCCCGCGGATCGTATACAGGGCGGTATTTGAATGCGGACGGTACAATTGCCCGTCGCCAGACTGGTGACCTGTCCTGTCCATCAGCGCCACGATCATCGAACCGTCGGTATCAAATTCAATATCCGACAACACCGGCTGAGGATAGATAAGCCAGCCGGGCTGTTCGACAACCAGTGCCTTAAGGTAATCATCTGTCCAGGGAAACCACCCACTTATTTTATAGTCGAGAACGCCCCGGGGATAGTTCAATGAAAAACGGGTTACCTCTTCAAAAACTGCGGTTGCCGGGTCTTTATCATCGGCCTCTATGGCGTATACGAATGCTACCAGGTCATCGGCTTTTTGCGAAGCCTGCGCGTCGCTCACGATACCGACATACACTTTGCCATTATAATATTTCACGGCAAAAGGCCTTGCTTCGCCTCCCGTAAAACCGATGATAGGGAGTGGAAACCGGCTGATATCGCTCGCTTTGGGCGCACTGGCATCCGCATTCAGTTTGATCCGGTACAAATGGCGGTCATACAGGTTCACGGTGAACAGGTACCTGCTGTCGTCGGAAATATCGAGGCCGCCCAGGCCTATTTTTCCAACCTGCGAAAACATCAGGGAATCGTGATCGGGAACGCTGGCCATCGTGGTGAGTTCCCGGTGCAGCGGCGCCCCCAATGTTTTGAAGCCCAATGCATCCAGATTCACAAAAGGTTTGGTATCGTTATTGGCGATGGAAGTCCTGTAAATCCCGCCAGGGCCCTGGCTTCCGAGGGCACTGTGACGCTTTGCGATAGCGGAAGAAAACAGGACCTTTCTCTGCCGGTCGTAAGCCAGCCCCCACAATGAGCCGGTGTTTTGTACCAGCGTCATTTCCGAATATTGCATCACAGCGGATGGGAAAGCCGGATATTTCACGAGGGAAGAAATGGGTATCAGCGTTTTCATCGACAAATCTCCCCGGGCATAAACCGTTTGAACGGCTTGCGGATCAACTCCCGCGAAGCTGCCCGGGTGGTATATTCCCAGGGAAATCTCGGCGGGGGAAGTAACAAATTGCGTCGTCGCTTTGGCAAAGGCCACGACATATCCTTCGGGAATATCGGTGAACTCCACCCTGACGTGCCGGCCGTCGGGAATATCGAGTTTGTATTTGCCGGCTGTGTCGGTCACTGCGGTGGCGATCACATGGCCCCCGTTGTCAAATGCCCTGACGGTGATATTGGCCTGAGGTGTTTCGTAGGGCTCTCTGGTATTACTGGCATTAAAGTCCTGCCAAATGACGCCCGATACTTGTGCAAAAGAGCAATGTGTTACAAATAGCAGGGCAATTGCCTGAATTAGAAGGAGGTAATAACGATTCAAAATGATGAGGGGATTACTTGACCGAAAGACCATCTGATTTGGGCACAGCCCAATCGGTATTCAAATATAAAATCAAAATGGTCAGGCGGCAAACAATTAAACGAAATACCGCATTTACGCACCCCGGTTTAGAATTCCTTTTTCGACACTTTCATTGATCAACTGCTCTGCATACTGCCAGATAGCCTCGGAACCGTGTTGAATAACCTGCTTTTTGGCATACACTTTTTCGTAATTCACACCGAATTCATTCCATGTCCCGCCATTGTTAGACGTATTCTGAAGCAAAGGTTCCAGGCGGTCCATCGCCCGGGCAAACTTCGCTTCATTTGTTTGTCCTTCCTCAAACTCTTCCCAAATGTCTATCAATTCACTGGCTTGATGGTCAGGCAATAACCCAAAAATACGATTGGCGGCCTTTCTCTCTTCTTCGGTATTGCTGTGGTTTTTTTGTGTGTCATAAATAAAGGTGTCGCCGGCATCTATTTCGACAATATCGTGGATCAGAAGCATCTTGATAACCCTTAGCAGATCAATCGGAAAGTTGGCATGCGAAGCCAAAACTACGGCCATCAGCGAGAGGTGCCAGCTGTGCTCCGCGTCATTCTCGTTCCGGTCACTATTTATCAGCTTGGTCTTGCGAAGAATATATTTAAGTTTATCGACTTCTTTGATGAATTCGATTTGCTTTAAGAGATCGCTGGGTTCCATTTGGTATTTGAATAAATAACAGGAAAGAGCAATAACGATATCTCCCTGCAATAGATTCCTTGCCAGGCGCCGGTATTGAAGATCTCATCGGCAATGCAATGGTAGAACATTCATTGCCGACGAGCCTTCGTATTGTTTGTCGCAGGAATTAATTACTCGTTCTGGTGGTGACCTTTCTGTAAATAAACAATAGCAGGATCGCTCCCAAAATCGCTACAATAAGAGAGCCGAAATTGAAGCCATCAACAGTTCCGTAGCCAAGCATGGAAGAAATCCATCCACCGACCATGGCCCCCGCAATACCAATTAGAATGGTGACGAAAAAACCACCGGGATCTTTCCCGGGGTGAATTGCTTTTGCAATAGCGCCTGCCACCAGGCCGACGATGATCCATGTGATAATTCCCATAAGCGTAGTTAGATTATTTTGTATTTTAATTAAATATCAAAAACTATTCCCTCTATTTCAAACATTCGCCGGGCTTTTAAAAATGCCGCAGCCGACGGTTCGTGCAACACCCGTCCGCATCCATCCTCCCTGTCATTGTCCCATACTCCCGAATGGTGCCAGGCTTGCAGATTATCCCAGTCGGGCCTGTCTATAATAGGGTAGAGGCAGATCCCCAGCAAGGGCACATTCCGGCTGATCAGATCCGCACATTGCGTCGCGATCATGTCAATCCATAACGGCCGGTCTTCTTTGGGATGACTGGTTTCCGACAACAATATTGGCTTCCTGTATCGGGAAAAGGCACTTTCAAGCAGGTCTGCGAGTGGTTTGTGTCTCGGGTCGGGCACGGGGTCGTTCCAGCCCAGGGACGTAAAGCTGCCTGTAATCCATTGGTTATTATAGTAATAGTTAAAACCCAGAATGTCTGCCAGGTCGACGCTTCCGCCAAGTTCGGGACAGATTCTGCCGCATAACATATCCACCGATTGGAATTGCCGCTCATTCTCGATCTCAGCTGCGATCAGGTCGTCCAGCGTGGCGTCCAGGCAAGGCACCATGTTCACCAGCGGCTCGGTAGTAACGATCCTGACCTGGTCACTGGCGAGTTTCATTGCTTTTGCACCGCTGATATACGCCTTCATCAACGCATACTTCACATCCCAGCCATTCGTGTGGCAATAAGGGACAGTCCCACCGGCTTCTCCCCCAAGCCACGACAGAAAACTTACTTCGTTGATGGGCGTGACATATAAAATCTGCCCGGGACAATGCCTGGTATAACAAGCGACAAATGCGAGGCAAAGCGAGGTAAAGCGGGCAGTGAACTGCGGATGAAACGGGCTGAGGTCGTCGGGGAAACCAAAGTGACAGACATCCCATATCTGTTGAATATCAAATGCCTTCGCCGCATTGATCATTTTCACAACTATATCAAAATCATACTGATATGGCCTCACTTCGACGACGCTCCATCGGATACCCTCCCGGACGGTCTTCAATCCCAGGGCCGATATGCGGGCGTAATCTTCCCCGATAAGCTCAATGTGGCCGGTTATTGATAACAGATCGACGCGGTTCCCGTGGGAATTCAGGTGATCTGCGCATTCAAAACCGGCCATCCAGAACGACTTGAAGGGCGAATGCTGTGTTTCAACTGGCATTTTTCAGGTTACTGTTGAGGATGACTTCTGTTTTGTTTACAACAGTCGATTGCATCAGTTCCAGCATTGCCTGAAACGTATGGCCCCAGGATTTGTCAGCCAAATATTCATCTACCGCACTCAGCCATTCCGCATTTCCCAGGTTACCCAACTCATATTCTATTGCTGAAATGAATGTACCGGCCTCCTGACCAATGCTCACCAGGTTGTTCTTTGCATATGGCTCTACCACGTCGGTGATCGGCGTGGACACGACCGGCCTTCCTGCTGCAAGGTATTCCGGTGTTTTGGTCGGGCTGATAAACCGGGTCGATTCATTTAACAGGAAAGGAATCAACGCCACATTCCAGCCTGAGAGATAGGCAGGCAGCTGCTGGTAACTTTTTGCACCCAAATAGTGGATATTATGCGCACGGGGAAGCGCGGCCTGGTCAATTTTGACAACCGGCCCGATGAGAACGATCTGCCAGGCGGGTCGGTTCGCGGCGATTTGCGCAATGAGTTCCTGATCAAAACGCTCGTCGATAACCCCGTAAAAGCCCAGCTTCACCCCTCTGATCGCAGCTTGGTCCGTTGGCTCGGCCAATGCATTCCTGGCCTGCCTGAAATGTTGCTTGTCGATACTGCTGGGGAATGGAAAGATATTCGCGTGTGCCGATTTCTTGGCCTCGTACAAGGTAAGGCCACCGGTGAAAACAATATCCGCCCGGGCGAAAAGCTGCTGCTCCATGAACTTGATTTTGGCCGGGGCGAATTTGAAGGACGACAACTCATCCATACAATCGTAAACAATTAACGCTGGTGTAAAATCCCTGGAAAATTCGAGGGCCATCGGCGTGTAGTACCAGAAAACAAAATTGGAACAGTTGCGGTCTTTAAAAAAAGCAAGCAGTAGCAACGCTATCTGGTTGACAATTTGATCCTGCGAACTGTCTGCCGGCAGGTGTGGTACACAAAGCCATAGCCCCGGGAGCTTTCTCTCTAACTGCATGTACGGCTTATCAGACGCATCTAAAATGGGTTCTTCCCAGAAATACACCGTCCCGTTTTCGGCAAAGCGGGACATAAGGTGCTGGGGGCGCTGATACACAAAATCCCATCTCAGGTGGGAAAAGCAAAGTAGGTCTTTTTGTAAGTTGATGTTCATAGTATTTGATGTCAAAATAAAGAAGCCGCATTTATGAATAACCGTGCCAACAGCCCAGAAGCGGATCTTCTGCGTGCTGATTAGCGGTCAAAGCTTCTTTTTGACGACATCAGATGCATTTTGAACGCATCCCAATTTAGGTAACAGTTTCCCCAGGCCCTGTCCGGCCGTGCTCAATCCTCATGATATGTCACCGGATTCAATTAAGAGAGACGATCCCGTTGTCGACTTGTAACGACCTGTCAAGCTTGTAAAAAGTCTGACTACCGTCGTTTTCAACATCAAGCAGGCCAAGTTCGTAGGTTCCTCGGGGCAGGTCGTCACTCCGGATCAGCGTATTAAAACCGGACTTGTAATAGGTACTGCCCGTGAATGCATTCCGACGCCCCTCAATTTTCGGATTAGCGCATATTAGATGGACTTCATCCTTTGATTTGTCGCGCAGTACCAGAAAGCGGTCGGCGAGCACATGCTTCGGTCGCGGCGCGTCGAGGCTGGTGACGAAATATTTGTTGACGGTCTCGCTGCCGCCCCTTACCGGCCGCTGCACCGTCCACGTCTCCAGGAACATCTTAGAGTCGGCAGTAGCAGCGGACTGGGCCAAAAACATCGAATCGAGTGCCTTTTTATCCGTGACCGGTTGTGGCAGCTTAAAGAAGCCTTTCCGGTAAGCAGGGGTCAGATAAAAATCGGCATTTCTGATAATGGTCTTTTCAACCGAAAACATATTCCGGTTTGTCGACCAGTTGTAAACATCAGCCAGGTAGGTGGTTTTCTTTGCCGAAACCACCCCGGTGAAATGGTAATACGAATAACCCCAGTACATTACGCTTAGCCCCGTAACGATTGCCAGCACATACCTCTTTCTGAAAAACGCCGTATAATCGACCAGAAGGATATAAAACAGAACGGTAGAAAGCGCAGCGTACATCTGAAAGCGGCTGGCAATGGTACTGCCCGTCCAGGAGCGGAACAATGCGATCACCAGGCTCGTGATCACGATGAAAGCGAAGAGTGTCAGCAGTTCCGCGGTCCCGGCCCTGATTCCGCCCGGCCGGTTGAAATAGGCTTTGACGACCTTCATAACCAGCCAGCCCATAAATACAGTGATAACCAACCCCCAGCAAGCCGACAGCAACTGCGGATAGGACCACAATGACATTTCCGAACCGATGAACCCCAGAAAAGACGTAACAAAGGAGGTCAGGCTTTTGGGCAGGTTCATCGCCTGGCCCGACTCGTAGCCAATCACGTAAATGCTCAGGCAAACGAACATGTACACGCATGTGAGGGCAGCCTTCCGGAGGTCTTTCACACACAAAAAATAAAACACGATGGCCGGGAAGGAAAGAATGCCGTTGCCATGGGTAAATGTGGCCATAAAGCAACAAAACATGGCCCAATAGAATGCGCCTCGCCTTTGGCTGGACACCAGCATGATCGCCGTCACCGTGAACGCTGTCAGGAAAGTGTGCTGCATGCCGTTCAGTGCCCAGCCGGAAATATCATGGAAAAGCGGGTGGAAAAACAGGAAAGGCACGGGCAAAAAATAGTATAGCGGAAGCTTCGTTTTTCTGAACTGCAAAAAAACGAAGCTGAATATGTAGATGATGTTGAACAGCACTAAAACGATGTAAAACCGAAAATGAAGCTGGCCGGTAAGGGTGTAATCGATGAGCGCTATCAGGCGGGGAATCACCGCTTTGTGGTCATTGAACGTGCGGAAAAGTTCGGTGATGAGCCCTATGAAACCCAATCCTCCCTCGGATACAACCTCTATAAACTGAATAAGCAGAAAGTCATCTTGAAACGGAAAATTTACGGAATAGAAGACATTATAGACAAAATAGGCAATGATAACCACACCGGTAACTGCTGCCGGCAAAACTCGTAAACTCATATTTTAACTATTAGTGGATTTGAGGGGGATGTTGCCGGATCCAATCTGCACATGGAATGGATCACAGCCGAATACCATAAAAAGTAATGCCTGGCCCGGCACGATGATGAAAGAATGCGCTTTAAAGTAGGCCAGCCATCGCGAATTCTGCAAAGGTATGCAAAATCACTGGTGGGTATCCTACGGCAAATGTAGTAGACGACTACCTGTTTGGATTATAAAAATGCTCATTCCGGATCATTTTCTGTGGCTTAAATGTGCCTCATCTTTGCATCGTGAAACACCGGTGCAATCCAATCGCCCGGTGTCTAAAGCACTTATTCAAGTCACCAACACCTCCTTTGTCAATTCGAAAGAATTCCTTTAAACCATGAAAAATAGATTTATAACATTTGTTACGGAACTATCCTGTCGCAGCCCGATCTCCCGGGCCTGAAAGCCGGCAGTTACGTCGTGACCCCCATGTCCAAAGATGGCGGTCAAACATCCCAGACCATTATTAAATATTGATGGATAGCAGTGCCGGATATTTTACCCGGCACTGCCTGTCCGGCACATACGCGCAGGCAAGGCCCTGTATCACACTAGTACATGCATTGAAGAGGGCATTTCCCATGCCCTCATTTTTAAAGCTTTTTCCTTTCTAGTAACCTTTACATTACACCTGTATGGCTCATTTCTATTCCAATTTCAGACGCTGCCTGGCATTCTGCCTGGTTTTAGTCAGTTTAACAAGCTATGCCCAATGCCCTTCGGCGATCACCACGAGTGCGTCCGACGTCACTGCGGCCAGTTGCCCGTCATCCGGGCAGATCCTCGTGCATTCCAGCGCAGAGGCAGAGCCGTCGGCGACTTATCAGATCATTTCCGGGCCGGCTTCCGGCGGGTTTCAGACCACGGCCCAGAGCTCGAACGACTTTACCGGCCTGCCCGCAGGTAACTACACGATCCGGATCACCTGTGGCACGGTCACTGCGGATGTGACCGCCACCGTGGACGATACCTATACGCCCATCAGCCTGACGCCCGCCGTTACCAATGTGTGTGCAACCAGTGGGAGCGGCGACGCAGGAGGCCGGACCGGGGCGGGTAACCGCAGCAGCGCTATCACCAATGCGGGCGCGCTCATTACGGCAACAGCCACAGGAGGCAAAGCACCGCTTTCCTACGCGTTTTTACTATCGGCCAATGCTGCCGAGCCGGATGCCAATTTTACCTATGGAAGCGCCAACTCTTTTACAGCACCGTCTTTTGGTGTATACCAGGTGCGTGTGAAAGATGCGTGCAACAATTTTGTAACCCAGTCGGTGGATGTGCAGCCGCTTTACCCTGCGGCGAAATTGAAATGGGGTTATCTCAATTTCCAGTGCGCGCAAACGCAGGTCACCTGGAGTACGCTGGTAAGGGCGGGGGATGGTACGCAGATCGACCCGAGCGGGGCAGGGTATCAGGTGGACATGTGGTACATGGCCGCCGGTGCGCCCTGTGAAGTGCCTGCAACGACCGCCGACCAAAGCATTACCATTAATAGTGCGAGCGATTTACAAACAATCACATTTCCGGCAGCCGTTGATGCCGTTTTGATACGGACGACCTCGGTATGCGGCGAAGTGAGTATAGAATGTTTACCCATTGAAAAGCCGGTGCTCGTTTCCGCAGGTTTTGTTCACGTAGGATGTGCTGCGACCGACAGTGTCAATCTGGCACTCGATATTTTCAACGGCACGGCCCCGTACAATGTCTCGGTGGAGGGCTTTGATGCCGCCGGTAACCTGGTTTCGGGTACTAGCAAGACTTTTGTGTTTGACTGGACGGGCAGCCTGGTCACCGTTGCGCCCGCCCATCATTACACGTATGTAGTGACAGACGCGTGCGGACGTACCCTCACAAAAACAATTTACACACCAACACCTGCCGACGCGCCCCACGTAACCTGGTATACCACCCGTCTCGACTGTGCGAATACCACAGGGACGGTCAACGTGATTGTGGAGGTGAATGGCTACATCCCCAACCAGGATTATTCAAATATCAAGCTGGTGAATGCTGCAACCAATGCATTTGTAGCCAATGCAACCGGCTATGAGTTTCACAACGGCGCTATCTATTTTAATAACATCCCTCCCGGCGATTACAAAGTGGTCTTTTCGAGCTCCTCTTGTCCGCCGGCAGAAGCACCTTTTACGATACCGGCCGACTCCGAAGTATTAACTTTTGCCCTTAACGGCAGCACAACGCAACTCTGCGGCGGTGCCGGCTCGATCACAGCAGCGCTAAATTTCAATGGCGACCAGCAGGTGAGTTTCCAGCTTTTGCAAGGTTCCGCCGTAATTGCTTCTAATGCATCCGGTACATTTACCAACCTTGCGCCTGGTACATACACGCTGAAAGCGATCGTAGATATGTCCCCATGCGGGGAGCCCAACATGGAGGCCACCAAGGATCTGGTGATCCAGCCGGATGGTTCAGATCCTGTGGTAATTAAAAAGTTGGGCATCAATTGCACCGCCAGCGCGGCAACAGGCATTGCTATTTTTGAATTCTCAGGCTTTGGTCCGTTCCTGCTGGAAATGAAAAAAGTGACCGAGACCACCTACACGATCATCGACAGTGCAGTCCCTAATAACTACACCGCGGTAGGGCTGACGGCTGATACGGATTATGATGTAAGGATCACCGATCAATGCGGCAAGACTTCGGTAACCCAGGTTTCGGTTAAAC
>CBIHPQ010000167.1:0-13806 GCA_966211825.1 uncultured Dyadobacter sp.
GCCGCCAAGGCCTGCGACGACTTCGATGCCTACGCCAATGGAGGTTGGAAAAAGAAAAACCCGATCCCCGGCACCGAAAGCCGCTGGGGCGCATTTGGGATCCTCGACAAGGAAAACAAGGAAGTACGCCTGAAAGGCATTATTGAGGAGATTACCAAAGTTCAGGACCGCAAGAAAGGCTCCGAAGAACAACAGATCGCCGATTACTACCAGTCGTTCCTCGACACCGCAACTGTTGAGAAACGTGCATTGGAGCCGTTGAAGCCTTATCTCGACAAGATCAATGCAGTATCTTCGCTGAAAGACCTCGCTGCTATCACCGGCGAAATGCAGAAGGTGGGCGTTGAAACCGTAACCGGCTTTGGTGTAGAAGGTGATTTGAGAAATAGTAAGGTTAATATCCTTTATCAGGGCCAGGACGGACTAAGCCTGGGCGAACGCAGCTATTACGACCGCACGGATTCCAGTACTGTCAAAGTACGCGGAGAGTTTGTGAAGCACGTCGACAAGATGTTCTCCATGGCTGGCTTCCCGGATGCTAACCCAGGAAAGACAATCCTCGATTTCGAAACGAAGGTTGCGAAGCTGCAATTAACCAATGTAGAGCTGCGCGATCCCGTGAAGACCTACAACAAAATGGCTTTCGCCGATTTCGGGAAACTGATCCCCGATTTCGATCAGAAGACATTTGCAGACAAGCAGGATGTAAAAACCGACACCGTCATTGTCCAGAACAAGCCATATCTGCAAAATCTGAACAAACTTCTAAAAGCAACGCCGGTCGCCACATTGAAGTTGTATACCAAATGGCAGCTGCTTTCACGCTTCGCGGGTTACCTGCCCAAGAAATACGATCAGGAAGATTTTCGCTTCTTCGCGACCGTTATGCGTGGTACCAAGCAGCAGAAAGGCCGCGTGGAACGCGCGATCCGCTCGACCGATGGTTTACTGGGTATGCCGCTGGGTAAGCTGTTTGTGAAGAAATACTTCCCGGAAGAAGACAAGAAGAAAGTCTCCGAAATGATCGAGAATGTGCGCACCGTGTACGGCGAGCGTATCGATAAACTGACGTGGATGAGCGATTCCACCAAGGCGAAGGCCCATAAAAAACTCAAAGCATTTACCTACAAAATCGGGTATCCCGACAAATGGAAGGATTATTCGTCGATCGAAATTGCGCCGGACAAGCTTTTTGAAAACGTGATCGCGGCTTCTCTTTTTGCCCATAAAGAGCAAATAGAGAAAATAGGCAAGGAAGTGGATAAAAAAGAATGGCTCATGACGCCGCAAACCGTGAATGCCTATTATAACCCCTTGAACAACGAGGTGGTATTCCCGGCTGGCATTCTGCAACCACCATTCTACAACCGCAATGCCGACGACGCGATTAACTACGGTGGTATCATCGCCGTGATCGGCCATGAATTTACCCACGGTTTCGACGACCAGGGCTCGCAGTTCGACGATGAAGGGAATCTTAAAAACTGGTGGACAGCGTCCGACCGCGCCAATTTCGATAAGCTTACCAAACGCTACATCGATTATTTCAGCGGAATAGAAGCATTACCGGGTTTCAAGATCAATGGCGCATTGACAATCGGCGAAAACGTAGCCGACCTTGGCGGTCTGACATTGGCCTATTATGCTTTGGAAAAATCATTCAACGGAAAAGAACCCGCACCGATCGACGGATTTACCTGGAAACAGCGTTTCTTCCTCGGCTGGGCACAGGTTTGGCACATGAACACCACCGACGAAGCATTGCGCAACCAGGTGCAGACAGACCCGCATTCCCCTGCCCGCGACCGTATCAACGGCCCGCTCCCGCATTTGAAAGAGTTCCAGGCCGCCTGGACCTGTGGCGCCGGAAGCAAAATGATACTGCCCGACTCGTCCCGGATCGTAATCTGGTAGAAGAGTTTAGAGTTTAAGAGTTCAGAGTTTAGACTTTGGACTTTGAACTTTAAACTCTCTACTCCAAACTCATTTTCCCGCCAGATACTTGTTCCGGTAAGCACTCGGACTACACCCCTTAGCCTGCCTGAATTGGCGGGCTATATTTTTGCTATCCCCGAGTCCCATGTCCAATGCAATTTCGAATACGGACATGTCGGTATCGAGCAGTTTCTGTGTGAATTTCTCGATGCGCAGGTTGAAAATGTATTTGTAGATCGGGTAACCGGTGATTTCCAGAAAACGCTTTTCCAGTGCCCGGCGGGAAAGCGGGACCTGTTTCACGACCTCATCCACGTGCAGGTTTTTGTCGATATTCTGGTGGATGTATTTCAATGAAGAAGCAATGTGGTCGTCGTTGGTCGCGTAAATGTCTGTGGAATGCCGGGTTATGACCTGAGTAGGTTTTACGATCACATCATAATACTCGGCAGTACCATGTTTGATCATGTGATCGAGCAGCCTTGCGGCATCATACCCTCCTTTTTCCACATCCAGGGCAATGCTCGAAAGCGGCGGATCGGACAGGTCGCATATCATTTCATCATTATCCACACCCAGCACGGCCACTTCCTCGGGGATGCGTATGCCCACGTGCCTGCACGCCTCCGTAATGTGCTGGCCCTGGTTATCGTCGCACGTCATGAGGCCAATAGGCTTCGGCAGTGATTTCAGCCAGCGACTCAGTGAGCTCGGTTTGTAGTACCAGAGTTCCGTCGAGCGGGCTTTTTTGTGCTCGAAGTAATGTACCTTATGCCCTTTTTTACGCAAATGTTCCTCAAAACCTTCCGCGCGCTCGCGTGACCACACGATGTCGTTGAAACCGTAGAATGCGAAGTTGGTAAAGCCCTTTTTGAGGAAATAGTCGGCCCCCATTTGCCCGGCTTCGTGGTAGGCACCGGTAATGTTGGGGATTTCGGTGAAACGCTCCTTAAAGTCCTGTGCGATGACGGGTATCCCGGCACGGACGATCTTGTCGATCTCCTTATTATATAGTTGTCCGACAATGCCGTCGGCGCCCCATTCCAATGCCCATTTCAGGATACCATCGATCCCGATCGTTTCGCGGTGGAACAGCGGCATGCGGCAGAAGATCCACGGACCAAATTCTTTGGAATACGCATTGATCCCCTTCATCAGGCTTTTGCTGTATTCTTCGGCAAAATCTAGGAGGAGGATGATTTTGTGCATAAAAATGTAAGTATGTCAACTCAGCTTGAACAACTCCTTAACGCTCGAAACGGTTTCGTTGTTGACCAGCGGTTTGGCCCACAAGCCAATGCTAAGAATGTAGCCAAGCGGTATCAACAGGAACAGCATGGCCAATTGCAGCCCAACCAGTTCGCCCAATCCACCGACAATCAATGGTACCACCGCCCCGCCCGCAATGCCTGCGCACAGAATGCCGGAGAATGTCCCATGATGTTTGGGAACCGAATTTAAAGCCAGTGAAAATATCACCGAATACATCACCGAGGCGAAAAATCCAGCCATCGGGAAACCGATCAAAGCCACTTCCTTCGGCCCGAATAACGCCATTAATAATGATACAATGCCGCCGCAGGTGAAGAAAACCAGTACTTTCCGGCTGTCGAAGATTTTTAACAATATCAATCCCAGGAAACAACCGATGGTAAGCAAGCCCCAAAAATAGGAAATCACGGAAGCGCCGGTCGTTGCCGGATCGACCTCGTGGTAGGTTTGCAGAAATTGCGAAATCCAGTTGGCTATGCCCTGCTCGGTGCCCACGTAGGCAAATATGCCCAGGAAAAAGAGCCACACCACCCTGCTCTTCGCCAGCTCACCGAACGACTTACCCACATCGATCCGCTCATCTTCCAGCAATTCCACTTTCGGGAATTTCACGAGCGCGATAACCACCACCATCGCCAGCGCTATCACGGCAAAAACCCAGTACAGCGAAACCCATTTCAGGTTTTCAGGCACCAGTCCATTTAGTATGTCAATCAAAAAACCGGAGTTCCCCGAATGCACATTAAGTACCAGATAACTATATAGCAAAGGGCTCAGAAACGATGCCGCGCCAAAGAAAAGCTGGGCCAGTACCGAGTAGAATGCAAATTTTTCCTCCCCGCCCGAAACCCTCAATAATGGGTTGATGACCACCTGCAAAATGGCCATACCGATGCCGATCAGGAATAGTGAGGACAATGCGATGAAAAAGCTTGGTACGAGGGCAAATAAGAGCGCGCCGCCGAATGCTAGCAGAAACGCACCGGTCAGCATGATTTTTTCCCCAAACTTTTCTACCATTAACCCCGCCGGAATCGACATTACCCCATATGCGACAAAGAATGCAAACGGCAGAAAACCAGCCAGACCGATGCTCAGATCAAAACTTTTAACAATATCGGGGATGATCGGACCGAGGATATTGGTCAGAAAGGATATGACGAAAAAGATCAGGAAGATCAGAACGACTATGAAAATGTTCCTCTGCATAGGGAGTGGTTTTGTTAGATCAATCGTCGAGCAATGCCGCCGCGCCGAGCAATGCGATGTTTTCGTTTTCAGATAGCAGTAATGTCAGCTTTTTCAGCGACTCGGGGTAGGCAAAGTCCTGCATGCTTTCCAGCATACTATCCTGAAAAAACCGGTTGGCCTTCGCAATGGAGCCGCCCATGACGATCGCCTCGGGATCATAAGTATACATAATGGCCTTGATCACCGCGGCCAGATGTACGCCGAATTCTTCCCATACTTCGATCGCTTTCGGGCTTCCTTTCAATGCCGCATCGTGCGCTTCAAATGCGTCGATACCCAGCGAATCTTCGAAAAACCGGTTGCAGACATAGTTTTCCAGCACCGAATCCTTGTAAGGAAGCATCCCGATTTCCCCTGCCCCGCAGTTTTTGCCGGCATACAAATGGTTATCGATGATGATACCGGAGCCCAGCCCCGTCCCTATCGCCATCCCGATCACCGACCGGAACTTCCGCGCCAACCCGAAGCGGTGCTCACCAAGTATAAAACAGTTCACATCGTTATTCACCGAAACGGGCAGATTGAACTCCTTTTCGACAATGTCGCGCAACGCCACCTCTTCCCAGGAAGGGATATTGAGCACATTATAAACAATGCCCTTGTTCACATCCACCACCGACGGCACGCCGATCCCGATGCCTTTGACCGGATAGGCCGTAAGCGGACGGATCACGTCCATCAGCTGGTCGAGCGTGCCCGACAGCGAATGTTTGTTGGCCAGTAACGTATGATTTTGCCGGGTTATATGGCCACCCGATTCGATACCGGCACGAATATTCGTGCCGCCGATATCTACACCAATGTTCATCGACGGTGAGGAGTTGAGCGGTAAGAATGTTAGAAAACTATCAAAACGTCAACGGGCTGTAACTACACTGCTGCGGCTCGATCGTCCGGCCAGATCGAAGCTTTTCAGTGTGACAGTTCCTGAAACTTTCACAGGATTTTCATAGAGCTGTGATGTTGCAGTAGGCTCGGAGCCGTCGGTCGTGTAGCGGATCGCCAGGCCCGGCAATTCGACATTCGCTTTCAGCATTCCGTTTTCTATGATCGCGCCTGGTTGAGGCAGGCGGTAATTGTAGCCCCCGTTGATATACTTTAGTCTTGGAAGGTGCTTTTGGGCTATCGAGTTCGCAAAAATATTCCAGCCATCGGCCATCATCTGTTTTCTGCTGGCATCATCGGCTACATTCTCCCACTTTCGTTCCGCTGCCCATGCGCTCTCGGAGAAGCCTAGCAGCTTCGGCAGGATCGAATATTCCATCATATCACGCCCTTTGATCGTCTCGCTCCAAAGCTGTGCTTCCACCCCGTAAACGTTCTTTCTGGCCTCCGCTTTCAGCAATTGCTTTCCTGCAAATTCCGCCTTCATCGGCTTGCCCATGGAAGTTTCCTCGGTCGTGCGGAACATGTTGAATGGTGCAAACGCCCAGTTGTCGCGCGTGTCTACAAAACCGCCCCAGTACAAGCCAGGCTCTTTGGGATCGTTGTTGTAGGCCATGTCGAAATAGAAATTGGTCACGTTACAAAGGATCACCGGATAACCCGCATTAGCCAGGCGATTGCCCAGATCGACATCATACACATTGTTCCAGACATAAGGGTACACCTGGTGCCCTACGAACTCGGGATTCGCGAGGTAAGCGCCGGTTTCTGTTTTATTCAATGCTACTTCTTCCCAGCCGTGCACTTTCAGGTTGCGTTTTTCGAGCATTGGGAGGAGTTTTCTGAAAAAATAGGTCTGCAAATAGCGTGGCCCTTTCACCTCGGGATGTTCCTGTAAAAGTTTGGCAGCCATCGGCGACTTCGTCCACACACCATCCGCCACTTCATCACCGCCCGTGTGGAAGGTATCCATTTTCAAACCCGCCTGCTCGTACAGTTTCGCGATTTCATCGACCACTTTCACGAAGAAATTGTAGGTCGATTCGCGTGCTGGGCTTACCACGTTGTTCTTATAACCCTGCGCCGAAATGTAGACCGATTTATCGTCCGGATCAATCAGGCGGTATTCGTTCGCCTCTTTTTCCTTACCCTCTTTCATCAACCGCTCATAACGCGCCTCCATCGACTTGATCGCCGCCAGCGCGTGACCCGGGAAGTTCAGTTCAGGGATGATTTTAATGTGCCGCCCGTGGGCATATTTAAGTATTTCAATGAAATCGGCTTTGGTATAATAGCCGCTTCCGTGCTTGCCTTCCTCTTTGGCCACCGGCCCGGAACCGTAGCCCGGGTGCAATGCATTCGCATTCATACCCGACGTGTGCTGACGCTGCGCGCCCACCTGTGTGAGCTCGGGCAGGCCGTCGATTTCGATCCGCCAACCTTCGTCTTCGGTAGTGTAAAGCAGCAAATGGTTGACCTTATAGCCCGAAAGCAAGTCGATCACCCGCTTCACCGACTCTTTTGTCTGGAAATTACGCGCCACATCCAAATGCAGGCTCCTGAACTGGAACCTCGGTGCATCCTGCACCTGCACAAAACCAAAACCAAGCGACGCCACAGCTTTCTGGTAAGCGTCCGTCGGGGCAAGTTGCAACAGGCTCTGAACGCCATAGAAAACCCCGGCTGCATCGCTGCCCTCAATGGTAATGCCGCTTTGATTGATATTCAGATGATAGGCTTCGGTTGAAATGCCGTTGACGGCGACCTTACCGGTCTTCAGCACGATCGCTGCTTCCTCGGGTGAAGCTTTGTCCGGGAGACCGGCCTGGATCGGCAGGTCAGTTCCGGTCAATGTCTTTAACTTGCTGATCAGATATTTAGCCTCATTTTCAAGACCTTCCTGATAAAATACATTCGTTTTGCCCGTGAGCGTGAATGTGCCTGCGCCGGGAACGAGCTTTACGGGGCTTGGGATGATTTTCAATAACTGCTCCTCGCTCAACTTCGTAAATGCGGCATTGGCTTTGTAGCGGTTTTCGGCAGTAGGAAGCTCCTTCAAATCCATTTTGCCGCGAAGGATCTGTTCTTTGGTAGTGAATGGTTCGATCTTGTAATCAGCCACCTGAACGATCTCATTTTCCTTGCCTTCCTTATCATAAAACACGAAATACAACCCCAGCGGCGCGTCTGTCTCCTTGATGATCCCCTCCGTTCCGGTGTATTTAATGACCACCGAATCGCCCGGCGCCAGTTTGAAATCCTTCGCCGCCACCATTTGGTACCAGTCGCCATTGATATGCTCGATCACGGCCGGCTCCGGTGTCTTGTTCGACTGAATGGGCCGGGGCGACATATTCCAGAAAAGCTTCCAGTTGGAGCCGTCCAATGTAAAATCGCTGCCGTTACGGATCGTAAACTGCGCTTCAAACCTTCCCTGCGGTTCGATAAAGTTGGTAACGAGCTTCCATGAAACCGCGATTTTTTCGGCTTGTTCTTTGGACACATTACCCGATTTGTTGCAGCTCGCAAACAGCAGCATACCAAACAGGATCAGCGAAAGCGGGAATAATTTCTTCATAGGGTCAAGAAAGACTGGGATGATTTTCCGGGTGTTCAGAATACAACTTCCTAATTACTGACAATTGCGCAAAATATACTAGTGAAGGGTGCAAAAAGCGTAATCGTCACAACCCTAATCAGCTTAAAGTGAGTTTTACACGTAGATTAAGCCAAAGATCTTTTATATTTAGCTTAAACTAACTAAAATTAGACAGATTAAGCTAATTATAAAATGACGATAGCAGGCAGGCACGATGAACAGGTGCTCATGAGACAATTGTTGCAGACCGGGAAATCTGAATTTCTGGCTGTTTTCGGTCGCAGGCGCGTGGGCAAGACATTTCTGATCCGGAGTGTTTATCAAAAAGAGCTGGCGTTTCAGATGACCGGCATCGCTCACGCAAACATGGCGCACCAGCTGGCAAACTTCGCTTCCGCCTTACGGGATGCTGAGAGAAAAGATCACCCTGTAACCATCTCAAACAGCTGGTTTGCAGCATTCGAACAGCTTAAAGTTTTTCTGACAAACCTCAAAGGCAGCAAAAAGGTAGTGTTCTTCGACGAGCTCCCATGGATCGATACGCCTAAATCTCAGTTTTTGTCAAGTCTGGAACATTTTTGGAACAGCTGGGCGTCAACGCGTACGGACATCGTATTAGTCGTTTGCGGTTCAGCGGCGTCCTGGATGCTTAACAAATTGATCAACAACAGAGGCGGCCTGCACAATCGGGTTACAAGGCGGATCCGGCTCGAACCATTTACTTTAAAAGAAACCGAGCATTTTCTCAAAATCAGGAACGTTCATCTGGACAGGTATCAGATTATCCAGCTTTACATGGCGATGGGTGGTATCCCTTTCTATCTGAATGAAGTCCAGCCCGGGTTAAGCGCATTTCAGATCATTGACAAAACCTGTTTTACCAAAGGCGGACTACTCAGTTTTGAATATGAGAACCTGTATCACTCCCTCTTCTCGAAGGCGGAGAGGCACATTGCGATCATCGAAGCACTTGCCAGCAAGTCGCAGGGGCTCACCAGGGACGAAATCATCCAGACATCCCGGCTTCTGAACGGAGGTACCCTGACAACTTTGCTTCAAGAATTAGAAGAAAGCGGGTTTATTTCAAAGTCTTATCCGTTTGAGAAAAAGATCAAAACCAGTCTTTACCGGTTGACAGACCAGTATTCTCTCTTTTATCTCAAATTTATTAAAAATAAAAAAATATCGGGCGGCGGGACCTGGATGGGCCGCATTGACAGTCCTGCCTGGCGCGCGTGGAGTGGCTATGCGTATGAAAACATTGTGCTGGCACATATCGACAGTGTGAAGAGGGCGCTTGGCATTAGTGGCATTTATACAGAAACGTCATCCTGGTTGAGTGCCAGAAAGGAAGCCCAAATAGATCTGCTTATTGATCGAAGGGACCATGTGATTTCAATCTGTGAGATTAAGTTTTCTCAAACTCCGTTCATTATCAGCAAGCAGTACAAGGCAGAATTAGAGAGAAAGATGGCTATTTTCAAAAGTGAGACGAAGACCAATAAATCGGCTTTTCTTACCATGATCACCACTTTTGGAACTGTCGGGAACAGCAATTCACTGGGATTGGTGCAAAATCAGGTCGCGATGGACGACCTATTTAATTAAACCTATATATTTCTTCCCTTTTCCAGTAGCCCGTCGGCAGTCCCTCCCCGTACATATCCCTTAAACAGCTGATATGGAAAACCCTTCGGGCTCATTGACTAGATTGCTTTCGCTGGATGCCATGCGTGGTTTTACCATTGCGGCGATGATCATGGTTAATTTCCCCGGGAATGAGGACTTTGTTTTCCCGACGCTCCGGCATACCAAATGGAACGGGCTCACTTTCACCGATCTGATAGCGCCGACATTCCTTTTCATCGTAGGCGTTTCGATCACATTGGCCTATTCCAAAAAGATGGGCGCGCCCAAGGGTGCATTATATCGCAAGATTATTATCCGCTCGCTGAAAATATTCGCCGTCGGCATGTTCCTCAACATGCTGCCCGACTTCAACTTCGCCGACCTGCGCTATACCGGCACGCTCCATCGCATTGCGATCGTGTTCCTCGTGTGTGCGATCCTCTCTTTAAACACCAACTGGAAACAACAATTAGGCATAGCCATCGCCATTCTCGTACTGTACTGGCTTGCATTGACCACCATTCCTACACCTGGCTTTGGTAAAGTAATGCTCGAACCCGGCGCAAACCTTGCCGCCTGGGTCGATCAGCAGTATTTGCCGGGCAAAATGTGGCAGGGCAACTGGGACCCCGAGGGCATTTTGAGCACCTTTCCTTCCATTGCAACAACCATTACCGGCATGCTGGCAGGAAGGGCGATGCTCCTGCCTCTCTCGCCGAACGAAAAAAGCAATTTCCTTATGACCGCCGGATTTACTACCGCCGCATTGGGCTATTTCTGGCACCTGATTTTCCCGGTTAACGAAAACCTGTGGACAAGTTCTTTCGTGCTCGTCACATCCGGTTTCGCTTCGATGCTCTTCGGCGCATTATACTTGGTGTTCGACATACGCGGCAATACAAAAGGCATTGCGCCCGGCGTCATTTTCGGGGCTAATGCAATTACTGCCTACGTTCTGGGCGATTTGCTTGCCCTACTGTTTTACATTATGCCGATAGGCGGCGACACCCTGAACCACCACGCGGTAAATGCCCTATCGCAAACGGGAATGGACCCACGCCTGGCGAGCATGTTCTATGCGCTCTTTTTTGTGTGTATCAATTTCATCCCGGCCTACATACTCTATAAAAAACGGATTTTCATCAAGCTCTGACCCACTTCCATGCGTTACGGAACACCTCTGCGTTTTTTTGTCCTGCTCCTTCTTGCCCTCCGGGCCGGCATTGCATTGCCCCAATCCCTTGATTTATCCAAAAGCCAGATTTTTAGCCCAACGGATAAAGCCACTCTGCTTAGAAGCATTGAAATACTTCAAACCGAAGTAGAGAAGCGGACAGGCATTAAGCTGCCAGTTGCCAAAAAGCTGCCTAAAAGCGGAAGTATCATCATTGTTTCCCTTGAAGACGACCTTGGAAAATTGCCCGAACCTTACCGGAAAGCCATTGCCGCTTTACCGGAAACGTCTAAAGAGGGTTTCAGGCTCGCCGCACTGCCCAATGCCGTCGTCATAGCCGGAAAGGATGCGCGTGGGATTCTTTACGGCGTAGGCCGGTTGCTGCGGAAAGCGGAAATGACTTCGGGAAAAATGCAGATCAGCGACCACATTGCTGTCAGTACCAGTCCGAAATACCCGATGCGGGGCCACCAGCTGGGTTATCGTCCCAAAACCAACGCTTACGATGCATTCACCGTCGCCGGGTTCGACCAATACATTCGTGAACTGGCATTGTTTGGCGCCAATACCATTGAAATACTTCCTCCGCGTACCGACGACGACGCTACCAGCCCGCATATGAAAATACCCGCCGCGCAAATGATCGTGGAGCAGTCGCGCATTTGCAAATCGTACGGCCTCGACGTGTCGATCTGGTATCCGAATATGGGTAAAAACTACGTTCACCCCGATTCTATCGCCAAGGAACTGGCCGAACGCGACCAGGTATTTGCGAGCCTGCCGAGGCTCGACGGCGTATTTGTGCCAGCGGGCGACCCCGGCGAACTGGAACCCGATGTACTTTTCGCCTGGCTCGAAAAAGAGGCAATGGTGTTACACAAATACCATCCTAACGCCAAAATCTGGGTTTCGCCTCAGGTATTCAGGCCTACGCAGAAATGGTTCGATGCATTTTTCAGCCATGCCAACAAGGAATATCCCTGGTTTGGCGGGGTGGTGTTCGGGCCTTGGGTGAAGATCCCGGTGCAAAAGATCCGGGAAATGCTCAAACCGTCTATTTCCATCCGCCATTATCCCGACATTACCCATAACTATTCGGCCCAATATCCGGTGCCGCATTGGGACCTTGCGTGGGCGATGACGCTCGGGCGCGAGAGCATTAATCCACGTCCATTTGATGAAAAGACCATTCATAATGCTTTGGATCAGTATGGTATCGGCAGCGTGAGTTATTCGGAAGGGACCAACGACGACGTCAACAAGTTTGTGTGGAGCGACCAGGACTGGGACCCTGAAATGCCGGTTATCGAAACCCTGCGCGATTATTCCAGATTGTTTTTTGGTAATGAATTTAAAGAAGCCGGTGCGCAGGCGATCGTG
The DNA here is from genome assembly GCA_966211825.1 of uncultured Dyadobacter sp. Classification (GTDB taxonomy): domain Bacteria; phylum Bacteroidota; class Bacteroidia; order Cytophagales; family Spirosomataceae; genus Dyadobacter. Next base: position 12,126 of record CBIHPQ010000167.1, read on the forward strand.
GATCTTGAAAAAAACTGGCGCGGCGAAGTACTGACGAATGAGGGAATCGACATTACCTTACGCCAATGGCAGTTGATGGAAAAGAATGCGCCATTGCAATTGCTCCAAAATCCACGGTTCCAAATGGGGCTCATCCGCGCCTATTTCGATGCCTATACCCGCCAGCGGCTCATTTACGAGACCGAACTGGAACAGCAGGCGCGCCGCGCGCTTGCGGCTGCTTTTGCGAACGGCGCAGTGAAAGCCATGCGGGAAGCCGAAACCTTGTTACAGAAGGCCTGGAAAGAGCCCATTCTGCCCGATTATCAGCAGAAATGCTACGCCCTGGCCGATTCGTTATACAAAAGCATTGGTGCGCAGCTGACCATGAAAAAACATGGCGCGATGTCCGGCCGCGGGAATTTCGTAGACCTCATTAACATGCCGCTGAACGACGCTCCTTACCTGTTGGACCAACTCAAAAGGATTGAAAAATTAACCAGCGAGGCCGAAATGGTGCGCGAGATCGACCAGCTTTTACACCGCACCGATGCTGGTCCCGGCGGGTTTTACGACCATTTCGGCGATCCGGAAAGCTGGTACCGTATCGTCCCGAACCTCCCCTGGGAAAAAGATCCGGGAAGCTTGCAATCGCCCCGCATCGGGTTTGGAGTAGGTTTGGTGGGAGAAGAATGGGTGGATGAAATTCAGGCTACGGGTTTCAAAGGACAAGTAACGCCCCGTGCCTGGATGAAGCAGGCCAAAACACTTTACGACCAGCCACTGCGGATCCGATACGATAACCTCGACCCCGACGCGACCTACCGCATGCGCATTTCGTACACTGGGCGCTTCCGCTCACGCATGAGAATGACGACAGACGACGGCCAGACGATCCACGATTTTATCCAGACCGGCGAGCAGCCCACCTTTGAATTTAACGTTCCAAAGGCCGCTACTGCCGATGGAAAGGTGACATTTGAATGGACATGCGGAGAAGGCGAGCGCGGTTCGCAGGTAACGGAGATATGGCTGATGAAACAATAATCAAAAGAGCTCAAATGGATTCCACATTACTTGAAAAACTGAAAGCCGGGGCCAATGTGTATGGCACCTGCATCACCTCTACCGGCCCGATGTGGCCCGCGGCCGTGAAGAAAACGGGTGTCGACTTTGTGTTCCTCGATACCGAACACGTGCCGCTCGGAAGGACAGAGCTGGCAACAATGTGCCAGCAATTCCGGCATCTGGGCATTACGCCTATTGTACGCATTCCCTGTCCGGATCCCTACCTGGCCTGCCAGGCCATCGATGCGGGCGCAAAAGGCATTGTAGCTCCTTATCTCGAATCGACAGACCAGATCACCGAGCTCGTGGGCGCCACCAAATACCGGCCGCTCAAAGGTGAAGTTTTGCAGAATTACCTGAGCGGGGCCGTGCCTATGCCGGCGAATTTGCAGGAATATGTCGCGAAATACAATGCGGGAAATATCTGTATCGCCAATATTGAAAGCGTACCGGCGATGGACAACCTCGATGCATTATTGTCGGTGCCAGGGCTGGACGCCGTTTTCATCGGCCCGCACGACTTGTCGGTAAGCCTCGGCCTGCCTGAACAATACGATCATCCCGATTTTGAAAAGGCCGTTTCCTATATTATCCGCACCACGCGCTCGAAAGGGTTGGCCATCGGCATCCACTT
>CBIHPQ010000168.1:0-13791 GCA_966211825.1 uncultured Dyadobacter sp.
GACGGCCGCAATATCCGAGGCGTGAGCCGATACATGAATGCGCGCCAAAGCAATCACTTCCAGGGTGTTCTTCCAGATTTCGGTGGGATTATGCTCCACCCAGCCAGGATGTGGGTAAATCTGCTCGTGTTCCTTTTGTCCTACCGAAACGATATTCCCTTGTTGGTTGAAAAGTATGCAGCGTGTGCTGGTAGTACCCTGGTCAATGGCGGCAATGTATTTGGACATAATGGTATTATGATTGATTTTATTTGTAGTAAAGCAAGTAAATAGGGAAAATTAACCGTTCAGGACAAATACGCGGGCAATTTTATTGAACGGGACATGGTAAAACGGCCCGGCGGCGTTGCCTGTGTTATATTGCGGTTCAATCGGGTTTCAGCAAATTCTTTCATGAAAAACAGCAAGGTCAGAAGAGGGTTATTGGTATTAATCTGCCTACTGGCCGTATTTTTTGCACTCGACCTCGCTTTCCCCTTCCGTCCTGAAATCCGTTACGCGACCCAGATCACCGATCAGAAAGGGCGCGTGATCCATGCTTTTTTGAGTAAGGAGGATAAATGGCGGCTCTATTCGAACGTGAACGAAATCACGCCGCTATTGCGCAAAACGCTGATTTATAAAGAAGACCAATATTTCTATTACCATCCCGGCGTGAACCCGTTCGCGGTCGTGCGGGCGGCTGTCCGGAATGTGTTTTCGGGAAAAAGGACTTCCGGCGCCTCCACGATCACGATGCAGGTGGTGCGCCTGATGAAGCCGCGCCGGCGTACATATGTTAACAAGCTGGTCGAAATGTGGCACGCTTTCCAGCTGGAAATGCATTATTCCAAAGAAGAAATCCTTCAATTTTATGTCAACCTGGTGCCCTATGGCGGCAATATTGAAGGTATAAAGGCTGCCTCGCTGCTCTATTTCGGCAAAGCGCCGCAGCTGCTGAGCCTCGCGGAAATTACGGCATTGACGATCGTGCCCAACCGCCCGTCGGGCCTGCGCCCGGGTACGCGTAACGACGCATTGCGGAAGGCCAGGAACAGCTGGCTGAACCGTTTCAAGGAAGACGGTCTTTTTGACGCAAATGTGATCCGGGATGCGATGGACGAGCCATTAAATATCCGTCGCCTCCAAACCCCGCGGCTCGCCCCCCACCTTTCGATACGCTTGCGGCAGCAGTACCCCGACGAGCCGGTGATCCGCACGAACCTTAATTTGCAGGCCCAGAGCCAGATCGAGGAGCAGGTAAAAAACTACATCAACAGGCGGCAGCTGATGAATATCCACAATGCGGCGGTGCTGGTGGTGAACAACGAAACGATGGAGGTTGAGGCTTATGTGGGCTCGGCTGATTTCAATAATCCGTTCGATGGTGGCCAGGTCGATGGCGTGCGTGCCGTGCGCTCGCCGGGAAGCACATTGAAACCACTATTGTATGCGACGGCATTCGACGCGGGCATTATTACCCCGAAATCGGTATTAAACGACGTGCCGGGGAATTTCAGCGGATATGAACCCGAAAACTTCGATAAGCATTTCAACGGCGCGGTTACCACCGAATTTGCATTGGCCAATTCATTGAATATCCCGGCGGTAAAGGTTTTGAAAGACATCGGTACGCCCGCATTGATCGCCAAACTTCGCAAAGCAGGTTTCAAAACCGTCGATAAGCAGGCGAAAGATCTGGGGCTTTCCATGATATTGGGTGGTTGCGGGGTAACCTTAGATGAGCTTACGAGGCTTTTTGCCGCATTTGCCAATGAAGGGAAGCTACGTAATCTACGGCTAAGTGGCGGGGATGTTTTGGATAAAAAAGGAATACCTGTGCTTTCGGAAGAAGCCACTTTCCTCACTACCAACATCCTGACGCAGATTACGCGTCCGGATTTGCCCACGAATTTTGACAACACCTACCATTTGCCCCGCATTGCCTGGAAAACCGGCACTTCTTACGGCAAACGCGACGCGTGGAGCATCGGTTATAACCGGCGGTACACGGTAGGCGTTTGGGTGGGAAATTTTTCGGGAGAAGGTGTAGCGGAGCTAAGCGGCGCCAATACTGCAACACCGCTGCTGTTTTCGATCTTCAATTCGCTCGATTACAATTCGCCGAAAGGCTGGTACAAATCGCCCGCCAATATCTCGTTTCGCAATGTCTGTCCGGTGAGCGGCGACATTCCTTCCGATTTTTGTGATCACCAGGTGCCCGACCAATACATTGTCGGTGTTTCGGCTTACCGGAAATGCCAGCATATGCGCTGGGTATTTACCGATGTTGCCGGCAAAATGTCGTATTGCACTTACTGTTTGCCCGAAAAGGGTTTTGAAAAAAAGGCTTACCCCAACCTGGCACCGGAACTGATCGCATTTTATGAGTTGCAGAAATTGCCCTACCAAAAAATCCCGCCCCATAACCCGCAATGCGACAGGGTGTTTCACGAAGGCGCACCGCTGATCGTAAGTCCGAACAATGGTAGCGAATACTACATTCGCAAGGACGAGCCGCAGCAGATCCAGCTTGCCTGCCAGGCCGCGAACGACGTGCAGGAGATTTATTGGTATGTCAATGATAAATTATACCAAAAATCGCCACCGCAGGAGAGCATTTTCCTGACCCCGCCGCTGGGCCGCGTCAAGATTTCTTGCAGCGATGACAAGGGGCGGAATGCGGACGTTTGGATCGTTGTCAAGAGGATGTAATGCGCCGGTTGGGTGTGGTCAAGAGTTGTCAGGTTTGGTCAGGAATTGTCAAGTACGGTCAGAAATTGATGAAGTAATCAATGACCACTTCTGATAACTCTTGACCATACGTGACTATTAATGACAACACCTGACAATACTTAAAGCGGCTGATCTTTCGCTTCCTGGTAGAGTACCTGAACGAGCGTCTGGCCAACGGCTTTCAACGTCTTCGGATCGATGTTTTCCATCGTATCGTGGGTTGTATGCCACCCGTCGAAGAAGGTTTTGTTCAGGTTGTTCTGGTTCGTGTGGATGATGTCGATCATCGGTATGCGGGCCACTTTGTTGACGGGAACGTGGTCGTCGGTAATGGCGCCGCCGGCTTCGTCGATGAAATAGTTGCTGTAGCCGAGGCGGCTGGCGGTAGCCCAAACCTGCCGGACTACGTCGTCGGCCAACTGTGTCGAATAGCCTTCTTTGAAAAAAGTAGCACCTTTGGCTCCCACCATATCCAGCAATACGCCGAAATAGGCGGTATACGCAGGGTTATGCTTGTTGGCCGCCCAATGCTGCGAACCGAGACAGAAGCCGCTGTATTCCATTCCATTGTCTTCGGAGCCTGTCGAGCCCCAGTCTTCCGCATCGAAGAAAATAATGTCGACACCGATTTCAGGTTTTCCAGGTTCTTTCGAAAGCAGCCTTGCGATTTCGAGTAAAATTCCTACCCCGCTTGCACCGTCGTTCGCTGCTATTACGGGTTTATCTTTCACCAAAGAATCCTGATCTGAAAACGGCCGTGAATCCCAATGTGACGCCAGAAGAATGCGCTTGCTGGCCTGCGGGTTGAAACTTCCGATAATGTTGCGCGCATTCAGTTTTTTGCCATCGAATGTGGTTGCCGTAAAAGGCTGCTCCACAACCTGCCAGCCATATTTTTTCAATGTGGCTACCAAATAGTCGCCGCACGCTTTGTGTGGGGCAGTGTTAGGCACACGTGCGCCGAAATCGACTTGCTTTTGTACGAACTGGAATGCGCTGTCGGCATTAAAATCTGCGCTTTTGACGAGCGCGGCCGGGGCTTGTTCAGCGGTTTGTTCGGAACTGGTGTTGCTTTTGCACCCATAAGCGCCGATAATGACTGCAAATAGGATGGGTAATCTTTTCAAAAACAAGCTATTAGAAAGAAATGACATCTCCTGATTGAATATTGTTACTTTTTGTAAAACCTGCGTTGACTTCCACGACGTACTGGACAGTTCCGTATGGTGGAATGCTTTCCTCGGAGTAAGGCTTGGTATTTTCAGCGATCGAAATAATTTTCTTGTCCGGCCCAACATAAATAATGTCCAGCGAAATCGACGTGTTTTTCATCCAAAAGGCGTGTACACCCGGCTGTTGAAAAATGAAAAGCATGCCCACCGAATCGGGCAGGAAAGGACGGAACATCAGACCTTTGTTGCGCTCAGCCTCATTTTCAGCTATCTCGACGTCAATTTTCCTGTACGTCTCGCCCTTCTTCAAAAATGCCACTTCTCCCTCCTTGACATAGCCGGCCGTTGTCGGGTTTTCTACCCTTACTTCCTGCCGTTTGGTGCCAGGCCCAAACGATCGTACGAGATAAGTGCCACCGCCCACGATGAGCAGCGCCAACAAAAAATAGGCAAGTAACGACCGCTTTTGCTTCATATTTATTCTTCGTAAGCCCAGTCAATCCGTGTTTTCGTATCGCGGATCACCAGGCCTTGATTTTTGAAGTAAGAACGGATTTCGTCTACTTTTTCGTAGTTCTGCGAAAGTTTAAATTCCCGGTACATTTTCAGCATGCCGTCCAGGATCGCGTGGCCCTCCGCGAGTTCTTCTTTCAAACCAAGTACATCTTCAAAAAAGACGACGAACTTTTCTTTCAGTGACGTAAATACCGCTTCGCCCAATGCAACGGATTTTAGTTGCCCTGTGTTCAGCATGTTGATGTATTTCAGCATGTTGAAAAGATTGGCAAATGCGACGGCGGTGTTCAAATCGTCGTTCATGGCATGGTAAAAACCTTCTATCGACTTTTCGATGTCAGCCTTCTTTGCTTCGTCGGCATTCACGCCGTCCTCGTGCGTGTAGGTGAGCATTTTCGCGAGGCGAATGCCGTTCGCGAGCTTTTTATAGCCTTTTTGGGCTGCTTTCAATGCGTCGTTTGAAAAGTCGAGCGTGCTGCGGTACTGGCTTTGCAACATGAAAAAGCGTACGGTCATCGGGCTGTAAGCCTGATCGAGCAGTTCGTGGTTACCAGAAAACAGCTCCGACGGCAGAAACGAGTTGCCCAGCGACTTGGACATTTTCTGGCCATTGACGGTCAGCATATTGGTATGCATCCAGTAGCGGACCGGTTCTTCGTCGGTCAGCGATTTGCCTTGCGCGATCTCGCATTCGTGGTGCGGGAATTTGAGGTCCATACCACCGCCATGAATATCGAATTGTTTGCCTAAATATTTGGCACTCATGCAGGTACATTCCAAATGCCAGCCTGGGAAGCCCTTGCCCCAGGGCGACTCCCATTGCATAATATGTTCCGGACTCGCCTTTTTCCACAATGCGAAATCCAACGGGTTACGCTTTTCGGCCTGGCCGTCGAGGTCGCGGGTTTCATTCAGCAAATCTTCGATAATGCGGCCCGAAAGCTTGCCGTATTCATTACCGCCTGCCTGGTATTTATTGATATCAAAATAAACCGAGCCATTGGATTCATAGGCCACACCCTTGTCGATGAGCGTTTGCACGGCCTCGATCTGTTCGATCAAATGGCCGGTAGCGGTAGGCTCGATACTGGGCGAAAGCAAGTTGAAAATGGCTGTAACTTCATGAAAATCATTGGTATACCGCTGTACGATCTCCATCGGTTCGAGCTTTTGCAGCTTCGCCATTTTCCCGATCTTGTCCTCGCCTGCATCGCCGTCGCCTACGAGGTGGCCAACGTCGGTAATATTGCGGACGTAGCGGACCTTGTAACCGATATGCGTCAGGTAGCGGAAGAGGATATCGAACGACAGGAACGTCCGGATGTTTCCTAAATGCACATTGTTATAAACCGTCGGCCCGCACACATACATGCCGACATAGGGAGGGGCAATGGGAACGAAAACATCCTTTTTACGGGTAAGCGTATTGAATATTTTAAGTGGCTGGAAAGTTTGTGCGGTCATTTATATGTTGTACTTTCTTGATTACTGATTTTTCTTTTCAAGCCGGGTTTCGACCCAATCGACGATTTTTTCGGCTTTTTTCAAACCTAATGAAGCAGTATCAGCACTCCGGATTCCCTGATAACCCATATCAATATGTAGGATTTCATATGCTCCGGTGAAGTTTGATAGAAGAGTCTTATCGACCCGGCTCAGTTCATGTTGATACCATTCAACACTCTTTGGAGTCTTTTTGTTTTTTTCTCCTAAAAGCTCGTTCAGCGCCAACAACACCCCGGTATACGCGGTGTGCCCTGCAATTTTGACATACTTTCTGTCCTGGTAGAGTCCATCCTGCTTTCTTGCATTGTTGCTGAGAAAATCCTTTGCATTGTCGATGTGTCGTCTTGCTTCTGAGATTGCTTCCATGATAGTATGTGATTAGAGTGAGAGAATTATTTGACTCTGACAAAAATAGCAAATAACCCAAGATTGATTTGTAGGTATAAGTGAGAATGAGCAGGCGGCAGGAGGCTATTCATGTGTTTTGTTTATCTTCGCAGCGTTTTTGTATGTAAAATCCAGTTTGAAACTAACTTAAAATCAACACAATACTAACTTATGAGTTTACTTACCGTAGGATCTGTTGCATTCGATGCGCTCGAAACACCATTTGGAAAAACAGACAAAATTATCGGCGGTGCTGCCACATACATCACACTAGCAGCTTCTTACTTTACCAAAGAAAATAACCTCGTTGCTGTCGTAGGTGGTGATTTCCCGCAAGAAATGATCGATCTGCTGGAAGAACACGGCGTGAGCACCGAAGGTTTGGAAATCGTGAAAGACGGAAAAACATTCTTCTGGTCGGGTAAGTACCATGAAGATATGAACACCCGCGACACGCTGATTACGGAGTTGAACGTAATGGAGCATTTCGACCCGACTATTCCCGATTCGTACCAGGGCACCGAGTTCCTTATGCTGGGTAATACGGTTCCTGCGACCCAGAAGCTGGTGATCGAACGCCTTGCGAAACGCCCGAAGCTGATCATGCTCGATACGATGAACCTGTGGATGAATATCGCATTGGACGACCTGAAATCGGTTCTCAAACTGGTCGACCTCCTTACCATTAATGATGAAGAGGCGCGCTTGCTCTCGGGCGAATACTCGTTGCGCAAAGCCGCGAAGATCATCATGGGCATGGGCCCTAAAACGCTGATCATCAAAAAAGGGGAGCACGGTGCATTGCTGTTCCAGGAAGACCGCATTTTCTTCGCCCCTGCATTGCCATTGGAAGAAGTCTTCGATCCGACCGGCGCCGGCGACACATTTGCAGGTGGTTTTATCGGTTATCTTGCTGCTACCGACGATATTTCTTTCGATAATATGAAGCGTGCGATCATCTATGGTTCGGCGATGGCCTCTTTCTGCGTGGAGAAATTCGGTACCGAGCGTTTGGTGAACCTGTCACAGGAAGAAATCAATGCCCGCGTTCAGGAATTTGTGAATTTGTCGAGCTTCGAAATACAATAAAAATTTAAAGTTCAGAGTAAATGAGTCTATGAGTTGGAATTACATTTCTGCTTGTAGACTCATTTTTTTAACGGACCTGTTAGTCCGATTGATTCCAAAAGCTGTAACCCCGCTGATAACCTGAAATTCTGATGAAATTGTTTTCAACAACCTTCTGCCTGGTCTTTTTGTCGAGTATTCCCGGCATAACCCGAGCACAGCTCCATGGACATTCTCCGTTGCCGCACTCTAAACACAAAACTGTCGTGATCGCGCACCGGGGCAACCACGTCAATGTGCCGGAAAACACGCTGGCGTCCACACGCGAAGCTATTAACTGCGGTGCCGATTATGTAGAGGTAGACTTAAGAACAACCAAAGATGGCCACCTCGTAGCCATGCATGACGCGACAGTCGATCGCACTACGAACGGTGCGGGAAAAGTGGCGGATATGACATGGGCGCAAATAGCCGATTTGAAGGTTTTTAACCGAAATAGAAAGACTCATCGCATTCCGGAATTCAAGGAGATTCTGGCCATGTGCAAGGGAAAAATCAACATTTATCTTGATTTTAAAGATGCCGATGCCGCTGAGACCTGGAAACAAATCGAGGCCGCCGGTATGGAAGGTCAGATCGTCGTTTATGTAAATAATGAAGATCAATACAAAAAATGGAGGGAAGTTGCACCATATGCACTTATGATGACGAGCCTCCCCAAGGAAGTAACTAATAAGGCGCAGTTCAAAGAGTTTATTGGCCGGATCTATGTACAGGTTTTGGACAACGTCACTGACCCCGAATTACTTGAAGCGGCCCGCATTAAAGGAGTTTCTGTCTGGCTCGACGTTCAAAGCCCCACAGAAGGCCCCGCATCCTGGAACGAAGCGCTGCACAAAGGGGTGCAAGGCTTGCAGACGGATAAACCGGCTGAAATGGTTGATTATATCAAGAACCACCTGTGAGGTTTCGCGGCTCGTCGGCGTTGTTTGCGCGAAATATTATTTCTTCAATTTCTTAAACACGGGGCAATCCGTATCATGCGCACCCGGCAAATAGCCGGTACTCATTAAAAATTCGTTCACGATTTCGCCGCCGGTGAATTTGAAAGTCTTTTTAAACAGCTTAACCCATTGTTCTTTGGTCAGAGGATGATGCGCGTCGATCCATCCTTTGAACGAGCCGTATTCTTTCTTCAATTCAAGAATCTTCTGCGCATTCACGATAGCTGCATTCACTTTCAGGCGATTCCGAACGATTCCCGCATCCCCCAGTAGCCGCGCACGATCAGATTCGTCATAGGCGGCCACTTTTTCAATGGAAAAGTTAGCATAAGCGTTACGGAAACTATCCTGTTTCCGTAACATGAGCGTCCAGCTAAGCCCTGCCTGGTTAATTTCCAGCAATAGCCGCCCGAAAAGCTCGTCATCGTCGTCGATCGGGAAGCCGTACTGGTTGTCGTGGTAATGTTTGTGGAGCAGGTAATCAGCCTGCTCTGAAGAGTTGTTGTTGACGTAAGTGCAATATGACATCGCGGTAATATTTAGGGGAATGCCCTGGTAAGTTAGCCTATTTCAGAATTCCGATCTGGACTTCGGTAATGTTTCGGTCCGGGTTTTCGAAATCCATATTCAGATAAATTTCCCGGTTTTGGCCGGAAGGTCGCAGGTTTTGGGACATGATTTGCCCGAAAAGCGAACCATAGGTATTAATCAGCCCGTCCCAATTTCCGTAGAGGTCCTCGCTCACGCATTCAAATGCGTCAAGCGTTTTCAACAGATAACTTGAATCGATAGCGTGTGCGGGCGGTGTGACGGGCAGGGCAATGGTAAGGGTAAAAACAGTATCGGGATTACCGTCCGCGCCGTTGTATACCCAGTACACCGGGCCGGTGATTTCCAGGTCGTTGCGAATCGCATCCTGATACAATTTCCGGGCCTCTACACGCACATACTGAAAAATTTCCTTGAATGAAGTCCGCGTTTCGAAGTACAAAACATGAATGGGCTGAATGGTTTTAGTTTGCATGGCTAACAGATGTTTTGCACAAAAAACAAACCTGCGAGTGACAACCCTATGTCAGCAGCATTTCAATTTTTTTCACGCTGCCGTCGCGCCTTCATTCTCCGTACCTGCTGCTGCATCCAGGGATAGCTGATGTAAACGATTTTCGTCGCCCCTATGCCTATTCCCGCACCCATGAGCACGTCCGCGAGCCAGTGATGATTGCCCAGTACGCGCATTGTTCCGACTGCCGTGGCGGTTCCATAGCCGCCTATACTGTATAAGACGCTGCGTTGGCCATATTCCTCGTGCAGGATCGTGGCATTCGTGAATGCCGTCGTACTGTGCCCCGACGGGAATGAGTGATTGTCTTCCCCATTGGGCCGCGGATATTTCACAATGCGTTTCAAACTCTGCGTGACGCCTTGGGCAATGATATTGGAAAGCAATGCGAGGATCACCTGATCACCGAGCTTATGCTTCCCCTTCACACCCGCAGACGCGAGCCCGAGACTAACCACTCCTGGCGCGTAAGGCAGGTAATCGTCAACATGTGTATGGAAATTGGGATAATTAGAAACCACGCGCTCCTGCAAATGCCGGCTAATTTTCCCTTGTACGATCAGTCCCGCCAGCCCGAGCGTCACGGGAGGAATGACATCAGCCGCTTTGACTTTCCATAATGCAGTAGAATCCTGTTGGCCAAATGAGGCCTGCGGGAGTATTTGAAGGCAAAGAAAAAGGCATATCCAATATGCCTTTGTAAATTTTGGGATCATAAAATGGCTTCTCTCACGCGTACGAGTCTTTCGAGCAACCCTTCGAGCTGGTCGAGCGGGAGCATATTGGCGCCGTCGGATTTTGCTTCGGCAGGATTGAAATGGGTTTCGATAAACAGGCCATCAGCTCCGACCGCGATGGCCGCTTTGGCGATGGTTTCGATCAGTTTCGGTTTGCCGCCGGTTACGCCCGAGCTTTGGTTGGGTTGCTGCAATGAGTGCGTGCAGTCCATCACCACAGGTACGCCAAATGCCGCCATTTCAGGCAGGTTACGATAATCTACCACCAGATCGCCGTATCCGAAGCTATTGCCGCGGTCGGTGAGGATTACCTGCGCGTCCGGGTTTACCTCGTTAATTTTTTCCGCTGCGAATTTCATGGATGCACCGGAAAGAAACTGTCCTTTTTTTACATTCACAGCCTTGCCCGTACGCGCCGCCGCCGCGAGAAGTTCGGTCTGGCGGCAAAGGAATGCAGGTATTTGCAGCACATCCACATATTCGGCAGCGAAGGCAGCTTCGTGCGATTCGTGAATGTCGGTTACAGTAGGAATGCCGAAAGTCTGACTTACCTCTTGCAGGATTTTCAGTGCTTTTTCATCGCCGATGCCGGTAAAAGAATCGACTTTGGTACGGTTGGCTTTGCGGTAGGATCCTTTGAATATATAAGGAATACGAAGGCGATCGGTAACTGTAACAATATGTTCAGCGATTCTCAGGGCCATATCTCTGCCTTCAATGGCGCAGGGGCCTGCCAGCAGGAAAAATGAGGTGGAATCGGTGTTTTTCAGCTTCGGTATCGAGATCATACTGATGTTGGTATAGATATTGATAAATGTTTTGCGAATGTACGGCTATCCGTAATGTTCTCTTTGCGCTCGGCGGATTTCTTAAAACACAACTTCTATAAACAGCTGATTTCCTGCTTTTTTTTATTTTAAACAGGGATTGTGCAATAAAAGGGCGTGTTTAAAAAATTTTTGAAAAAGTGAACTGAAATATCTTTCTTTGTGGCGATTTTAACCAAAAAGTGATTATAAAATGTCAGCAATTGCAGAAAGAGTTAAGCAAATTATCGTCGAAAAACTCGGCGTTGAAGAGTCGGAGGTTACACCGGAAGCAAACTTCCAGAACGACTTGGGAGCGGACTCTCTAGACACCGTTGAATTGATTATGGAATTCGAAAAAGAATTCAATCTTTCTATTCCTGACGATCAGGCAGAGAACATCGGTACAGTTGGTCAGGCTGTTGCATATCTGGAAGAAAACGTGAAGTAATCCGGTTTTTACCAGTACAATCTTCTATTTCTGTCCCAATTTTATGAGTTTTAAGCGAGTTGTAATTACAGGAATGGGCGCATTGACGCCCGTTGGCAATGATGTTCCTACCTTTTGGTCAAATTTGGTTGCAGGCGTAAGCGGTGCAGCCCCCATCACGCGGTTCGATGCTGAGAAGTTTCGTACGCGTTTTGCATGTGAGGTCAAAGGCCTGGACGTTACGAATTACATTCCGCGGCAAGAAGCCCGTAAAATGGACCCCTTTACACAGTATGCCGTCATCGCAGCAGATGAAGCGATGAAGGACGCCGGCTTTGACGCAGATACGCTTGATCTCGACAAAGCCGGTGTAATTTGGGGCTCCGGTATCGGTGGCCTCAAAACTTTCGAGGAAGAGGTGATGAACTTCTCCGAGAACGGCAGAACACCCCGTTTCAACCCTTTCTTTATCCCGAAAATGATCGTCGACAGCGCTTCCGGCGTTTTGTCGATCCGGTACGGTTTCCGGGGGCCCAACTTTATCACGGTATCGGCTTGCGCATCCGCAACCAACGCTTTGATCGACGCATTCAACTATATCAAACTGGGTTTGATGAATGTGTGTATCTCCGGCGGTTCGGAAGCAGCAGTAACGATTGCCGGCGTGGGTGGTTTCAATGCCTTAAAAGCATTGTCCGAAAGAAACGATTCGCCCGAAACAGCTTCACGCCCTTATGATAAGGACCGTGACGGTTTCGTGCTCGGCGAAGGCGGGGCGGCGATTATCCTGGAAGAACTCGAACACGCGAAAGCACGGGGAGCCAAGATTTACGCCGAAATGATCGGTGCAGGTATGTCGTCCGACGCCTATCACATTACCGCTCCGCATCCGGAAGGACTGGGGGCCTTCATTGTAATGAAAAATGCGATCGAGAATGCAGGTATCAAGCCTGAGGACATCGATTACATCAATACCCACGGTACATCTACCCCGATCGGTGACCCGCAGGAGATCAAAGCCATAGAAAAATTCTTCGGCGAGCATGCTTATGACTTGAACATCAGCTCAACGAAATCGATGACAGGGCATTTATTGGGAGGAGCAGGAGCCATCGAAGCTGCCGCCTGTATCATGGCGATCAAGGACCAGGTCGTGCCGCCTACCATTAATCATTTTACCGACGACCCGGAAATTAATCCGCGTTTGAAGCTTACATTCAACAAAGCTGAAAAACGTCGCGTAAATATCGCTTTGAGCAATACTTTCGGTTTCGGAGGTCATAATGCATCAGTCGTTTTCAAAAAATACGAAGACTGATTAATTCTCAACCATTGGCAAAGCGAATTCTTATACCGATACTTTCCCTTTTCAGGACCGGAAGTGCTGAGGACAAAAAATTTAAGGAGTCGATTGCGCATGTTATAGGCGACAAGCCTTCCAATCTCGGCGTTTATCAGCTGGCTTTCAGGCACACCTCCGCTTCCCGCGAAACCGCCATCAAGGGTTTCAGGGAATCGAACGAGCGTTTGGAATACCTCGGCGATGCTGTGCTTGGCATGGTGGTTGCAGAATTTCTTTTTACCAAATATCCCTACAAAGACGAGGGCTTCCTCACCGAAATCCGTTCACGGATCGTTAACCGCGAGTCGCTGAACCAGATCTCCCGCAAGCTGGGCCTTGACCGGCTGATCGAATACGACGGCAACCGCCGTGGCATGTCGCCCCGCTCATCTATGTACGGGGACGCGCTCGAAGCATTCGTCGGCGCCATTTACCTCGACAAAGGGTTCCGATTCACGCGTACCTTTATTATCAGCAAGCTCATCACACATTACGATCTGGACAGCATTATCCAGAACAATGTAAACTTCAAAAGCCTTATTATCGAGTGGGCGCAGCGAGAAGGCAAGGAAATCCGTTTTGAGATACTCGAAGAACGGGGTACCCGCCATCACCGCGAGTTCATTTCCCAGATCCTGGTAAACGATGAACCGTTTGCGACAGGTAATGGCTTTACCAAGAAGAAGGCTGAGCAATCTGCCTCGGAGCAGGCTTGCGCGTTGCTTGAATTGAAATAATCCGCGACTTACTATTTTAAGACTTGCTCATTCGGTTTTCGAATGGGCTAATGGCGTTTTGTCGTTTCTGAAAAACAGAAATCGGCCATTTTGTCTGTATTAAATTTTTCAAATTTGCGACAATCGGCCATTTTGGCCGATATTTTAGTGCTTTTTCAGTACGGAACAGAAGTTGTTAAAAAGAGGGCATAACCGAGAGGTTAGAAGAACTGAAAAACTAAAAACATAAAACCTTATAACAATGAACACATTAGTCAAACATTTCGCAGGTCCATCTTATTTGAACGGATTTTTTGGTAAGGATCTTT
>CBIHPQ010000169.1:0-13745 GCA_966211825.1 uncultured Dyadobacter sp.
TGATCGCGACCGTATAAAACTGGATCGTCTCTTCCGCTTTCAGGTATTTGTCCCGCAGTTGCAGAACCCCACGCCGCACGCTCCGCTGATTTTCAGGCGCATTACTTACTTCCAGCTGCTGTTTCAAACCATTTGCAAAAGCAATCACTTCATCAATGCTTTGTTTGAAGGAAGCTTTCAACAGCTGCTCCATCGTGTGATCGATCCCCTGCCAGGCGGCTGCCGAAGCGAGGTTTTCCAGCACCGACAGCCTCGTCGCAGCCATGAGCCAGTGGTTGATCTGCCGCGTCAGCGATTTGTTTATGGATTCCGTTGCGTACATGGGCCACCGATCGGGATTAGTCAAACTTTTTGTCTGCAACAATCGATATTTCAGGCGCGGTAATGTTCGGAAGCGACAGGTCCGAAAGGTTTCCAAGCGATAAATTGCCCCTTATGGCACCGATAATGGCCCTGATCGCCGACATTCCCTGGACATTCGTCCAAACCAGTTTGATCGTCACACCGTCCTGGGGCGCCGCCTGGGCCGTTTTAAACTCCGCCGCCCTCGCCCGGAAGAAGGCTACCACGGCATCGTAGGCTTTCCCGCTCAATTTCTCCGTCAATGCTTCAAGCAGTTTTCCGATCATCTCCTTACCAGCTACTTTTCCCAGCATGTCCAGGGGCGCAAATTGCTCCTGCTGGTCGCTGATGTGTTCGAGGTAAAGCTCCGGCACGGCTTCATGGACAATTTTGACCTTGCTGCCTATATTTTTTTTCAGAATATCCTTTAAAACCACTTTCACCGCATTGCGGACATGCATGGCGGCCGTGAGGAAATCGCTCTTATTCAAATTCTCCACAATCCCGTTGGCATCTTCTTCGCTGAAATAGTAGTTCAGCCTGATCTCCGATTTGACAAAATTGAGAATGGCCTGCACATCGGCCGACCGGCTTTCCGTGCCCGCAACCGGCTGTCCGTTCTCCGTTGTCCGGTGATCGGTCCGTTTCACCTGCGGAATGCGCAGCCTCGCGCCGTCGATCTCGAGGAAATAGAAGCGTTGCCCGGCCGTCGCCCGAAAACGTGTTGCGGTAGTCCGCGCCGGCACGTCCCGGCCCAGCGACGATTCTTTCAGCAGCATCGCCGACGCCTCTGCGGTAAGGGGAAGCAATTGCACCCACGCCCTGGGCTGCCGGGGGTTGAGGCCCGGCAGGTTCTCGAACCGGCTGATGGCCGTCAGTTTCCCACCCGCGACGATCTCGTAAATATGCACCTTCGCCCTCACCGTTTTAGAGGTATCAATACCATATTTATCCTTCAAAAAATTGCTCAGGGGAAGGTTCCGGTATGTCTTCACTGTCGCGGCAGTCTTGGGGTCGAGGCTGATCTCGTACACGTGCGTAAATTTTTTATACATTTTCACGGCGCCGATCCTGGGCATGCTCACCCAAAGCGCTTTTTGTTTCGTAGGCCGCAGTTCTTCCCGGATATATTGCGGGGGGAAATGGTCGGCGGCAGCCTGCTCGAATGCTTCGAGCAATTGCATGGTAAGCGCTTCATGGTCCTGCAATGCGGCCTCGTCCAGGCCGGTCATATGCTGGACCGTGCCCTCAATCGTATTTGCGATCGCTTCATAGGCGAGGTCAGGCTTGCCCGTTTCGGCTGTTTCAAAGCCTATGGCGCTCATACCCACGTCGATAATGCTGGCGGCCAACGGCTTGGCCACATTGGCCGGAACGTATTTCTCGACCAGCTTCGCGAGCAACCCCGCTAAAAAGTTGATCACCTTCTGGCGACCGATAATGCCCAGCGCCATCTTGATCACCGGCTGCAGGGCGATCAGGGCCGCAGGCAGGAACCGCTCGATCGCGGGCGCCGGGCTGTCGCCCGGTTGCAATGCTTTCAGCTCGTCGATGAACTGCTCGCGTGAGGCCTGATAGCTCTGTTTTTCAGCATAACCACCGGTTTCGTAGCTGCTCAGGCGATCGATATTTTCAAAGGAAAGCTCATATTCGGCAACAGTATGGTCCGTTTCGCCTTCATTACCCGAAAAAACCAATTGGGCAATATGGTTGTCGAATTCCATCTGGACAGCTTCCAGGTCGCTTTCGAGCTGGTTTGGCTCGGCTGCTGTTTCAGTTTCCAGGTTCAGGAATTTTTTGGCAAGGGTCTGCGCATAGGGGCGCAGGTTCTGAGGAAGCTTACCGATCGCAAACTTCAAAACTTTGTCGAGCAGCGGCCTCACCAGCCCTTTGATTTTATTGAGGATAATGTTGACAGGCAGTATTTTTCCGACCGCAGCAACGCCTTTCTTGGCCAGGTCAATCCCTGTTTTCACGGCCGATTTAACCTTATTGAAAATCTTGCCGAAAAATTGCTCCTGTACGGGGCTGAACGAACCATGATTGAACTCGAGACGGTCGAAAAAGCTCTCGAAGTCTGCCTGCGAATGGTCGGCCAGGTTGTTGCCGGTGTAATGCTGCGAAACCCTGTCGATCATGCTGTGGGTTTCCCTCAGGAGCGGGTCGAAGTATTCGTTGGCCTGCCGGGTCACAAAGGGAATGTAGTTGCTTCCCATTGCCAGTTCGTTGGAAACCTTGCTCCGCCAGGTATCTTCTACCTCGTTGGCGAGCTCGTACAAGGTTTCTGTAAATTCCGCGTCATTCAGCTCCGACAGCAGGTTGACGTATTCTGCGCCTGCGGGATTGGCGGCGTCGCGTTCCGCGGCTTCGTAGGTTCGGGAAAACGGACTGTCGATCTCGAATGTAAAGTTGTTCCCCTGCAACCCGTTTTCTGCCGGGGCCTCTTCCTGTTCCCTGATAAAGACATCCGCGAACGGAGTTTCGTATTGGGCGAGTACGCCATTCATGTTTCGATCCATGGTCAACAATTTTAGGGATGATGAAAGTCACCCTGTAAAATTGGCCTGATCACCAGCCGATTGCAATCCCACTAAAGGGGGATTTTACTCTTTGTCCGAGAAGGTCTGGTGATAATGGTGAATGAGCGCCGCGGTATTCTTAGCGCCGGTTTTTTCCAGAATGTTCTTCCGGTGTGATTTGACCGTCTCGTAGCTGATGAAAAGTTTCTCTGCGATCTCATGGTTGGTCATACCCTGCATAATCAGGCTAAGTACCTCTACCTCGCGGATACTGAGGTTGGCCGGTTTCACTTCGGCCCTTTTGGCAGCGAGCTTTCCGATAGAAAAATGAAACAGTTCGGGATTGTTTGTTTGTATTTTAATGACGAGGTCGAGGGTGGAAACCAGGCTTTTACCCAATGTGAGTATTTCCTGAATTTTGGCAAGAAACCTTCTCTCCGAATCACTATTCCATTCCTCTGAAGAAAAGAAGACGACTTCATCGCTTTTTTCTTCCTTCAATGAGCACACATTGAGACTAAGCCTTGCTGCCATTTCGAGGAAATTTTACCTTCGTAATTCATCGACATTCGCGGCATTTGTCTTTTCCCATTAACCTTCCTTCCTGCTTTCAAAAACTCGCAGAATGGAAAATTGATGGAAATGCAAACGACTTTCAGCAGGTTAGTATTATAAGCCAGGACCAATTTAACCTTTTCATGCTCCCGGTATTACATTCAGATCAAGTATCTATTTACCGGTGAATGGCCCGGTCGGTGTTATTCTGCTACGCTTGTTTTTCACCTGAAAAAGTTTGGGGCATTTTCGCCCAAAACAGGAAAATCCCGGCCGTTTCTGGCCGGGATTTTCTATCGAAAAAGCTCAGTGCTATTTTTCGTCGACTTTTTCTTTCAGCTCTTTACCCTCTTTTTTGGTGGCATCGTAAGCCTTTTCAGCTCCCTTTTCAACTTTTTTGGCGCCTTTCTTCACGCCTTTTTTAGTTGCATCGTATGCTTTCTCAGTGCCGTCGGCTACTTTTTCGGCGCCTTCCTCGGCCTTATCGCCAACGTGTTTGGCATCTTTCTTGATCTCTTTTCCCGCTTTCCGGCCGGCTTCCTTGGTTTCGGCCGCGGCCTTGTCTGCTTTTGATTTTGCATCGTCCTGCGCATAAACGGCAGAAGATGCGATAACGAATGCAATTAAGAATGCTAACTTCTTCATGATTTCTAAGTTTATTGGTTTGCAGCCTGTCGGCCGACACATTCAAACAAAAACCATTCCCGAACCCGTCCCACCGCAATGCCGGCCGGCAGCGAACAGCCCAACTTGCCAGACGTATCAAGTAACCGTTAACTAATAAATTAACGGCAACCCGATTAATTTCTACTACATTTTACTTTCATCAATACAACTAGTTCTATTTTCCGGGTACTACCGGATTATCAACCCTTTCAACAACCGCCAAAATGACCTTTAAAGAACGCCTCAGTAACCTGTCCGGCAAGCCGGATATCCTCATCATCCTCACCGACCAGGAAAGAGCTACCCAGCATTTCCCCGAAAACTGGGAGCAGGACAATCTCAAAACACTCACTTTTTTGAAAAAGAATGGTTTCAGTTTCGACAGGGCATTCTGCAACACCTGTATGTGCTCGCCAAGCCGCTCTACCCTGCTTACGGGCCTCTACCCCGCCCAACACCATGTAACGCAGACCCTGACCGAAGGCGGAAAGTACTCCCCCGGTGAAATTGAGCTCGATAATACCCTGCCCAATGTCGCGCGGATGCTTTTCGATCAAGGTTACGATGTGCAATACCGCGGCAAATGGCATGTGAGCAAGGGTTCGGATGGAGGCAGTCCGGCCGCCTCCGATATTGCGATGTACGGTTTCCGCGGTTGGATCGCGCCCGATGCAGGTGAGGATACGGCGCCCGAGAATTTTGGCGGCGGCTTTGCCAATCACGACAAAGCATATGTGCAGCAAGCCATCGATTACCTTCAAAATGTGCGGAAACGAAGAGAAAAGGGCGACAAGCAGCCGTATTTCCTCGTGGTGTCCCTCGTCAATCCGCATGATGTGCTTTGTTATCCCAAAGGTTTCAACTACGGCTATGGCAACGATTTTCTCAATGGCCCTATCCAATTGCCGGCAACGGTGGACGAAGACCTGGCCACCAATGGTAAACCCGCGGCACAGGCCCAGGTGAAAGCGACGGGCGCATTGAGTCTCGGTCCGCTCAACACGTCGGAAAAACAAACCAACTACATTAATTTTTATGGAAACCTCCTTCGCGTCGTCGATACGGAGATCGGCTTCCTGATCGGCGAGCTATACCGGGAATCGGAAGGCAGCAAACTGGCCGACCAGGCACTCGTGATCCGCCTCGCTGACCATGGCGAGATGGGTATGGCGCATGGGGGCATGCGGCAAAAGGCGTTTGTAGCCTACGAGGAAGCAACGCGCATCCCGATGGTGATTTCAAATCCCGTCCTTTTCCCGGAAGGTGCCGATCATAAATCGACACAGAACCTGGCTTCGCTGATCGACATTCTGCCCACCATCGCCGCGATTGCAGGCGCACCGGTGCCGCAGGGGATCAGGGGTACCAGCCTCGTGCCGCTGCTCCAAGACGACCAGCCGGTACAGGAAGCGATCCTCTTCACCTTCGACGATACCAAGGCCAGTGCTTCCGACAAGCCCAGCGTTGTGAAGGCCGCGAACCGCATTCGCGCCGTGCGTACCAAAGATTGGAAATACACGCATTACTTCGACGCGCTCGGCGGCTATCCCGATGAATACGAGCTCTACGACCTGAGCAATCCGGACGCAACGGAATACAACAACCTCGCCCACAACCCCGATTATGCCGATGTAAGGAGAAAAATGGCAGCATTACTCGAAGAGCAGGTCAGGCAGAAACTGTTGCTTAAACCGGAACCTTTCGACAAGGAGAAGTTCCTTGAATGGTACGACCGGCAGGGATAGGCGGACGGTCGTCAGCCGACCATGGGCCATAGACCATGGTCGGCGGCGCACGCCGCCGACGAACGCCCCAGCTTGCAAAACGTTCATTTTTGAACAAATACGCACTAACACCTGACTGAAATTCAACACGTTACGAAACAGGAACACATTTTGCACTGGCACCCTGAACCCAATCCGGAACCGATGCTAAAAAACTACCTCAAACTGGCTTTTCGTAACCTGGTTAAAGACAAATTTTACAGCCTGATCAACATTCTCGGGCTTACAATAGGTGTTACCTGCGGCATGCTGCTGTTCCTTTATGTGGTCGATGAGCTGAGCTATGACCGCCACCATGAAAAAGCGTCGCGGATCTACCGGATCGTTTCCTACATCACGGAACCCGACAAGGTAAATAAGTGGGTCAGCACGCAGCCGCCGCTTGCCAAGACTTTGAAACAGGATTACCCTTTTGTTGAAAACTACGTGCGTTTTTTCCAGAATGGCCGGATGATGTTCCGCCAGGGCGAGCGCCGGTTTTATGAGGAAGACATTTTCGCCGTTGATTCCACTGTTTTCGACGTTTTTACACACCACTTTATAGAAGGCAGCGCCCAACAGGCATTGCAGCAGCCCGGCAGCATTGTCCTCACCAAGCGCGTCGCCGACCGCTTTTTCGGCAAATCCCCAGCCCTGGGCCAGGTACTTCAAACGAACGACAGCACTTCCTACAAAGTCACCGGGGTGATCGAAGATGTGCCCAAAAACTCCCATTTCACATTCAATGCATTGGTGTCGCTGGACCCGAATCAGCGCAATGCCGACGGCTGGGGCGGTTTTTATATCAACAGTTATTTGCTGTTATCCAAAAATGCAGACCTGAAAAAGCTGGAAGCGGGATTTCCGGGGCTTTATGAGAAATATATGTCCAGTATTTTCAAGCGGATGGGCATTCACATCACCTACCAGATGCAGCCGCTCACGAGCATCCACCTGCATTCCAAATTCGATGGTGAGACCAACGGCGATATCGGCTATGTGTACACTTTCAGCGCGGTGGCTTTTTTCATGCTGCTCATTGCCAGTATCAACTATATGAACCTCGCGACCGCGCAGTCGGCCAGGCGTGCGAAGGAAGTGGGTTTGCGAAAAGTGATGGGCTCGCTGAAAGGCGCACTCATCCGGCAGTTCCTTACCGAATCCATCCTGATCACGCTGATCTCCCTCGTGGCCAGCCTCATCCTCGTGGCGTTGCTACTTCCCTTTTTCAATAATGTATCCGGTAAAGCGATCAGTTACATGCAGCTGCTGACTCCGCAATTTGTAGCCATCGCATTGTCCGTCGTTGTATTTACAGGACTGGTCAGCGGCAGTTACCCGGCATTCTACCTGTCGTCGTTCGAACCTGCCAGCGTGTTAAAAGGCACTTTCAAGGCGCGGGGCGGCGGTTTTTTCAGGAAAGCGCTCGTGGTAACGCAATTTTCGATCTCGCTGATCATGCTCATCTGCACGTGGATCGTCTACCAGCAGCTCAACTATATGCGCAACAAGGACATGGGTTACGACCGGGAGCAGGTGCTGACGATCGACTATCAGGACAACCAGCCCAGGGACAAATACAATGCATTCAGAAAAGAACTGCTCGACAATCCGAACATCCAGAGCGTGGCCACCGCATCTTCGCCGGTGAGCAACATCGGCGGAAGGGTGATTTTTACCGTCGAGTCCAATGCAGGGATGAAAGAAATGGCATTCAAACCCACACTGATCGACCATGATTACCTTAAAACAATGGGTATGAAGCTGATAGCCGGCCGGAACTTCTCCGACGAACTGCCTGCGGATACTGCCAACAGTGTGCTCATCAATGAGGCGGCCATGAAACGGATGAACTGGAAAGAGCCGATCGGCAAGAAGATCATGCTCGGTACCGTGCCGACCGACGGCAAAAACCCGCCGCCTACCGCACAGGTCGCGGGCGTGGTGCGGGACTTCCACCAGCAGTCGCTGTACAACCCGATCGAGCCGCTGATCATGGTCTACCGCAGGTCCAACGGGGTAATCCACGTGAAGATCAAAACGCAAAATACGGCCGAAACCCTGGCCTTTATCGGCCAGAAGTGGCAGCAGACCTATCCGAACAAGCTGTTTGAATACCGGTTCCTGGATCAGGATTTCGAGAATGCCTACCATGCCGACGAGCTTCGCGGCAAGATATGCACGACATTCTCCGCCCTGACGATCCTCATCGCCTGCCTCGGCCTGTTTGGCCTCGCAACATTCACCACCGAGCAGCGTGTGAAGGAAATAGGGGTTCGAAAGGTACTTGGCGGCTCGGTTTCGAGCGTCGTGTTGCTGTTATCGAGGGATTTCACCCGCCTCGTGCTATTCTCTTTCCCGATCGCCATTCCCGTAGCGTATTTCGCGATGAACCGCTGGCTGCAAAGCTTTCCATACAAAGCCGGCATAAATATCTGGATTTTCGTTGCTTCCTGCGTAGCAACATTGCTGATATGCTGGCTAACAGTCATTTACCAGTCATTGAAAGCAGCACTGGCCAACCCGGTCAAGTCACTGCGCTCGGAATGACGTTTTTTGTAGCTGTGATGCCAAACCTAATTCTGAGGTAAACTGTTGGTGAAATATCGTCAGGCCGCATTGTGCTACTGAAAAGCGGTGCGGCCTACTTTTTATGCCAGCATATCATGAATAAAAATAAATACCAAAACCATGTTGCGCCATCCACCCGGCGCCCTGTATGGTGGCTAACCGCTGCGCTCGCAGGCCTCGTACTCTCCTGCAAAGTAAGCGTCCCCGCGGAACACGACGGAAAAGCCGCCTACAACGATCTGACCTCACGGGGCGGCGATTCGGCCGTAGTAGCCGCACGTTATATGGGTTTTGAAAACACAATCAATTTCAGGGACCTCGGCGGATTGAAGACCAAAGACGGAAAAACTGTCCGGAAGGGCTTTATTTACCGCTCTGATAACCTGTCGAAGCTCGAAAGCGATGACTTCGATGCATTCAATGCGCTACGCATCGCTACTGTATTCGACCTTCGTACCGATCATGAAATCGAGGGTAAAGAAGATCATCTGCCCGGGAATGTGCGCTATATGCACACGCCGGTGGTGCAGGACAATGCGGGGGAAATCAAGGGGCTCAAAAAACGGGTGCTGAATGGTGACATTACTGAACGGCAAGCGAAAGACATGACTGCCCGGTTTTACTCGGACGCCGTAACTGCCAACATCGGCAGCGTCCAAAGCATTGTAAATCAGATTATCAGCTCCGACCAGCCCGTACTCTACCATTGTTCAGCGGGAAAAGACCGGACCGGAATCATATCCGCACTGATACTTTCGATCCTGAACGTCGACCGGCAGGTAATCGTCGATGACTTCATGGTATCCAACTACTACCGCCGCGCCCGGGCCGAGAAAACGCTCGGTAAAGCCAAACTAGGCCGCATGATCAAACCGAAGCTAAATATGAAGGCGATCGAAGTCCTCTCGACGGTCGACGAAAGCTTCATCAATGCCACATTCAATGCCATCGACAGTACCTACGGCGGCATGGAGCCATTTATCGAGAATAAACTGGGGATAGACAAGGCTGCCCGGCAAAAGCTGATTGCGAAACTGACCGAATAAGGAGCTGGTATCGGCTAGACGTACGACTGCCTGTATTGCAGCGGCGTAACATGCATTTTGCTCTTGAATAGCCGGCTGAACGATTGCGGGAATTCAAATCCGAGTCGAAAACCGATTTCGCTTACCGTCAGGTCGGTCTGTGTGAGCAGTTCCTTGGCCTTTTCGATCACGTACCTGTGAATGTGCTGCTGGGTGTTCAGGCCCGTGAGATTTTTTAAAAGGTCACTGAGGTAGCTTACCGAGAAGTTCAGCTCGGCAGCCAGAAACGCTACCGATGGCAGACCGTCGGAAATGGCCTGATCGCTTTGGAAATAATCGGACAGCCGCTTTTCCAGCCGCATCAGCACATCGCTGCTGACGGGCTTCCGGGTAAGGAACTGTCGCCCGTAAAAACGTTCGGCATGGCTCAGCAGCAGTTCCAGATGGGCTATGATCACATTTTCGGAATACACGTCGATCCTCTCACGCAGTTCGTTTTGAAGCATTTTCATCATCGAAATCACCAGCTCTTCCTCCTGCCCCGACAAATGCAGCGCCTCGTTCACGGCATAATCGAAGAATCCATACCCTTTCATCCGCTGGCTCAGCGGATGTCTGCGGATGAAGTCGGGATGAAATACCACGCACCAGCCGCTGGGCTTATGATCGTCGGTGATGTTGCCCGTCACCTGCCCCGGCGCGGTACAAAACATAATGCCTTCATCGAAATCGCAGAAGCCCTGCCCGTACCGGACTTTACCGGTCACATTTCGTTTCAGGGAAATACAATACATGTCCAGCACGAGTGTATCCATGCTCGTATCCGCATGGGCGTGGTCGATTTCCTCGAAGTTAAAAACGCTCACCAGCGGATGCAGCGGCGCCGGCAATGCGAGAATGCGGTGCTGCTCCGAAATAGCGTGTACGATGTAGGGCCCCTGCTTTTTCATAGGATTTTGTAAATATACAAATACAAGGCTACCGGTCGATCGCCTGCATACCCGCCTGGTCGTACCGGTCGCCGGTGTGGGTCCCCACCGGGATAATGGCTTCCAGCCGCGCAAGGTCGGTATCGCTGAGGTGGATCTCCGTGGCAGCTATATTCTCTTCCAGATACTTGCGTCGCTTGGTGCCGGGTATCGCCACAATGCCTTTCGCGACTACCCAGGCCAGCGCCAATTGGGAAGATGTTACCTGCTTTTCCGCTGCTATGGCCTGAATTTCGGCCAGCAGGTCCAGGTTTTTGTAAAATTGCGCACCCTGGAAACGCGGGAGTGAACGCCGGAAATCGTCGGCGGCGAGGTCGTCAGGGTTCTTCAATTCCCCCGTGATAAACCCGCGGCCCAGTGGCGAATAGGCCACAAATCCGATGCCCAGCTCTTCCAGCGTCTTCAAAATACCCTCTTCTTCCGCGCTGCGCTCAAAAAGCGAATATTCCGTTTGGACCGCCGTCACCGGATGCACCGCGTGCGCACGCCGGATGGTTTCCGACGATACTTCCGACAAGCCGATGTAACGCACTTTGCCTTCCTGCACCAGCTCTGCCATTGCCGCCACGGTTTCTTCGATCGGCGTATTCGGATCAATGCGGTGGAGATAGTACAGGTCGATGTAATCTGTACCGAGGTTTTTCAGCGACCGCTCAGCGGCCCTTTTTACGTAAGCCTTGTCCGCCCGGAAACCCCACGTAATCTGATCATGGTCATCGATCTCCCATCCAAATTTGGTGGCGATCTGGTAGGCGTCGCGGTGTCCTTTGACCGCCTCGCCGATCAATTGTTCGTTGATCAAAGGGCCGTAAAGATCTGCCGTGTCCAGAAAACTCCCACCCAGTTCCAGCGACCGGTGAATGGTCGCAATGGCTTCTGCCGGGTCGGCCTTGCCGTAAATGTCCATATGAGCCATCCCCGTCATGCCCATGCAACCCAGGCCTACCGACGGCACCAATAGTCCCTGACTTCCTAATTTTACAACTTTCATAGGTTGGTATTTTTCGTTTGCGTTTAACTGTTGCAAAAGTAGGGAGCCCGTTTCGCCGCAAACTAACCGTTTCCCGGAGGTTTGTATCCGAAAGCCGTTTATAGCACGTTCAGCACCCCGCCGTCGGCGCGCAGGGCCGCGCCGTTGGTCGCGACGGCTAGCGGGCTGCACAGATAAGCAACCAGCCCGGCGATCTCCTCCGGTGCTATAAACCGCTGCAAAAGCGAATGCGGATTGGTGTTGGCCAGGATCGCGGCCTGCATTTGGGCAACGTCGATGCCCTGTGCACGGGCGATAGTTTCCACCGTGCCTGCCACGCCGTCGGAATAGGTAGGGCCGCCGAGGATCGTGTTCACGGTCACTTCGGTGCCTTTCGTGAGCTTGGACAGGCCATTACTGAGCGAAAGCATCGCCGTTTTCGTCAGGCCGTAGTGGATCATGTCGGCAGGTACGTTAATCCCCGATTCGCTGCTGATGAACACGACCCTCCCCCATTTCCTTTCGAGCATGGCCGGCATAAGCGCTTTCGACAACCGGACGCCACTCATGACGTTCACCTGAAAGATATTCGACCAATCGGCCTCATCGATGTCGGCAAATGGTTTCAGCTCAAATATCCCTACATTATTGACCAGAATATCAATCACCGGCAGCCTCGACACGAGTTCCGCTACCTCGCCGGGTTGTGAAAAATCGGCGGCAATGCCGGTCACATTTCCTGACGGCCCTGTCGCCTGCAAACGGGCAACAGCCGCGGCAGTTTTCGCCTCGCTCCTGCCGTTGATGACCACGTTCGCGCCTTCTTCCAATAGATGTTTGGCGATGGCAAAGCCAATGCCCTGCGTAGAACCGCTGATAAATGCGGTCTTTCCTTTGAGTTGTAAATCCATTATTGCCTGGTTGATTTTTTTTGTATTGATCATTCCAAAAATAGCGCCGAAAAAAGTCAGCTAATAACCGACAACTGCACTTCGATCAGCTCGCGTAATACCTTTCTGTGCGGGTACATGCGCCTGGTGACGTTCAGGCCGTTCCAAACCGTTATCAGGTAGCGCCCCAGTAATTCGGGAGAGGATTGATTGAGGACGGTGCCCGCCAGCTGTTCCCGGCGTATGGCGTCGGCAAACATTTGCTCCACTTCTTTCAGGATCTGCGATGCTTCCTCTTCCAATTCGCTGTCGAGAAAGGTCATTTCCGTTACGGCATTGGCTATAATGCAGCCCCGCAGGTGGGTGTTGTGGTCGGCGTCGGCCAGGCTCAGAAAAAAGTCCCTGATCTCCGCCACGGGTGAAACAGCACCGGCCAGTTTCGCCTTGAACTCCCGGAACGCTTCCCTGCGCTGCTGGATCGCCTTGCTGAAAAGCTCCTTTTTGCCCCCTTTGAAAGTATTATAGAAACTACCGCTGCCCATATCCATGGCTTTCAGCAGGTCTTCCAGCGACGTGGCACCGAAGCCTTTTTCCCAAAATACCTTCTGGGCCTTTTCCATTACGGCGTCGTGCTTAAAAGAGGAAGGTCTGCCCCGCATAGCTTTTTTATTTTTGTAATGATCAATACAAAAATAGGGAACATTCATTTTAAAACAAAACCTTCATCGATTATCGAATGTCGTTCATCGATTTTCGAACGGTGCCCTGCGCCCGCCAGGGTACTTTTCGTAAAAATCGGTCGGGCTGCTGGGGTCCGGCGCCATCCTAAACAATGTGAGCGACATGCTGCGCGTGAATCTGTTACTTCTCTGTCTCTGGTTGTTGTGCTGCGGCAGTGCCCGTGCCCAGCAGGCCGACCCAAACAACAAACAGGTCCGGCTTACGGGCGGCCTCAACGCCTATGCGGGCCTGTACACGTCGAGTGGCATTACCGGGCGCAACCAGCCCCATCCTTTCGGGCTGAGCGGCGCTGTTACGCTGTCTCTTCCAGGTGGTGTTTCCCTCCCTTTTTCCGCTGTTGTCGGCAACCAGGGAAGCAGCTTCCGGCAGCCGTTCAACCAGTTTGGCGTGAGCCCTTCCTACAAATGGGCCACCGCGCATGTGGGTTACCGGAATGTGTCGTTTTCGCCGTTTACGCTGGCCGGGCACACTTTTCTGGGTGGCGGCGTGGAGCTAAACCCCGGCAAGCTGCGGATCGGCGCCGTGTATGGCCGGTTCAACAAGGCCATCTCTTCCACCCTTTCGGACCCCGACATTATCCCTTCTTTCAAACGCACGGGCTACGCCGTGAAAATAGGTTACGGCAAGCCGGGCAACTACGTCGATTTGCTCATGCTGCGGGCGCGGGACGATACGAACTCGATCGACCGCGCACAGCTGTCGCCCGAAAAAACC
>CBIHPQ010000170.1:0-13685 GCA_966211825.1 uncultured Dyadobacter sp.
TATGGCTGGCCAGCAGACCGTTGCTCGGCTGATTGAATGAGTTCTTCGGTCAGTTCGATCATTTCCATGGTCAATTCACTTTTAATTATTGATAGAAAAAAGCCTAAAATACCTGTGCCAGGCCTATGAGGGCGGTTTTTGTTATTTTTCTGTTTAAATATAACTACAAAAAAATGTTGCTTCCCCCGAGGTCAAAGCAACATTTTGATAGGTTTTATATCAGGCAAATCAATGCGCCATATCGTCGTCTTCGGGGTGATGTACGATCAGCGAGCTGCGCGTGTCCAGTTTTTTGATCATTTCGTTGGACATCGCGTCGGCATACACGCCGTAGCTGCTCACCAGCGTACCTTTCAGCCCGTCTTTTGACTCAATAGCATACAAAATAGACATATCCGACGGGTTGGTCATACCTTCGAAGCGGTAAACCTGTACAATGTCGAAATCTTCGGGCGACAACGTCAGGCAGATGCCGTCGTCCTGATGTATTTCCAGGGCATGGGCTGTGAGGTTAAAATCATAGGTATAGCCTTGCTCCTGCAAATCTTCGAGCGTTTCGATGAGCGTATCGGGCTCACTCATGTTTTTGTTGGACGGATGGGGTTTATTAACCTTGTCCTTGTCTGTTCCTTGCAAGTCCATAGTATTGTTATTTTTAAGATTGATGATCTGAATGATTGAACTACTGATAGCGATTTGATCATCTTCCGGCAAAAAAGTATGCCTTGCTGAACAGCCGTTTCCGGCTGTGAAATGATAATCCGGGATGTACATATTGAGGTACTTTGACCTCAATTTGCCATATTTTGTAGAACCGGAATTGGAGACAAACCAGATTATTTGGGACGATACAGCAATTGTCCCACATTGTATGCCGCGAAACATCCCAGCCCTCCCTCGATGTTGGTATAGATCAGCGACGGCTCGATAAACGGGTTGTCCGAATCGCCCCGCGTTTGCAGTGAACGGTGGTATTTGAAGTAATGTTCGTCGGTATTATACACTTCCATTGCGATCGACACGATCTTGCTTTTGGGAAAGACCGGGATTATGTTGCCGTTCCCCAAGTCGTAGCTGATCGCACGGGGAAGGCCGACCCTCCCAACGGGCGAATTGAAAACTGTGCCGTCGAGGTTGACGTCGTTGCGGAAATCATTTCGTCCGATGCCGTCGTCCCAGTTGAAATTGAACCGGTTGCGGACCCTTCTTTCTTTGTAATCGCCCGGGCTGGTCCCCTCGGGCACACTGAATTCCAGATCTAGCGAAGCCCGGACGCGATAGTAATTCGCCTCCTGGGCAATGTCGTACCAGGTCCATTTCACCGTCAGCGAAGTATCCCGGGCCGATACATCACCGGAGGAGGTCGTGTCGATTTTATAGGTTGCGGGTACTACTGCATTGGCAGGTACTTTGCAAGTTGCGCTTACCGACCTAATACCATTTGTTACCGAAAGGAAATAGGTTTTTCCCGGTGCTATAATGAGTGCGGATTTATCGATGGAATAGAGCTGGTTGGCCGTGTCGAAAGGGATCACGATCTCTTGGGCTCCGTCGGATAGTTTGACGATCGCATTGGGGATCACGCCTCCTTTCAGACTGGGCTCCGCAAAAAGCGGAATGGATTCCGTGACGACCACATTAATACGCGCGGCCTGGGGAGAAATAAAGGATTGTACGACGAGTTTCGATTCGACTTGCGGCAAGTCGCCCTGATCTACATCGTTTACCAACGATTCGCATGCGGCCAGTAGCAATGTCACGAACAAAAAAATGAGATATCTGGGAAACATGGCCGCTTAGAATTTAAAGTTATAGCTGAAATAGGGCAGTACCGGAAACAAAGAATAGCGTTTCAGCGTGTATTTTGTGGCCGGCGTGGCAGGCATTACGTTGGGAAGTATGACAGTTTCCTCATCGATATTGTAAAAGAACGGGTTCCGGCGATTGTAGGCATTGTACACGCCGAATTCCCAGGTACGTTCATGCCGCTTTTTCTTTTTGTGGAATTGAACGGCGATGTCCATCCTGTGGAAAGGCTCCGCGCGGTAGCTGTTTTTCTGGCCATATTCGCTCACGGTCGGGCCGAACCAGTTAATGGCAGGCTTACCCTCCGACGTAAGGCGCGTTACGAAATTATCCGTCGCCGCCCGGTAGTTCGACACCGGGAGCGTCAATGCATTGCCGGTGCCGTACACCCATGTGGCCGAAAGCGTAATTCTCTTGCTGAGTTCAAAAATACCTACTACCGAAAGATCGTGGCGACGGTCGTAGCGCGGGAAGAAGGTTTTGCCAAAATTCAATTCAGGGAATTTCCAATAAGCCCAGGACAATGTATAACCGATCCAGCCGGAGAATCTGCCGGTTTTCTTTTGAACCAGGAATTCGCCGCCGTACGACCAGCCTTTGCCCGCGGTGACATTATCCTCCCAGCTCAGTTCGTTCGCATTTTCGCCGTTAATACTCAGGAAAGATGAGCCTTCCTTATAGTTGAGGATGTTGTTCATTTTTTTATAATAACCTTCCAGCGTGATTGTTAGCGCGGGGCGTTCGAGGTCTTTGGCAAAGCCCGCCGCTATTTGTTCGGATTGTTGAGGCGCAATGCGTGCGGTGGTAGGCACCCAAAGGTCGGTGGGAAGGCCGAGGCCGGTATTCGAGAGCAAATGCACATACTGGTTCATGCGTGCGTAGGAAGCCTTGAATGAGAGGTTTTCGGCGAGGCGTAACGCGGCCGAAATGCGTGGTTCAGGACGGACATAGGTTTTGACCTCGGTCTGAAATGTGCTTACCCTCAAACCTGCATTCACTTTCAGGGCGTCCAGTGCCTGCCAGGTATCTTCGATGTACAGTCCCGCTTCCAGTGAATAAACAGGCTTTACCGATCGCTCGATAGGATTGTCGATAAATGAGCCCGCGATCGCAAGAGCCGATGGTATGAACTTATGAAATGTGGCTTGCCCTCCGAATTTCACGGCGTGTTTGGACGAAGGGTAAAAGTCAAAGTCCGTTTTCACGCCCAGATCGCGGATGCGCGAATCATATTCCAGGCTAAACTCGTCATCCAGAGAACCATCATCATTCAATTCTTTGGAATAACTGGAAACCCCGAATTTGAAATTGCTGAAAATGAAGGAGGTATTGACAAACAGTTTCTGGTTGAGGACGTGGTTCCAGCGCATGGTGGCCGTCGCATTGCCCCAATCGAGGCCGGCGCGCGTTTCCGACGTGCTGCTTTTTTCATTCGCATGAAACTTATCGCGACCGAAATACCCGCTGATGTACAGTTTGTCTTTGTTGCCCAGGTCGTAGTTCATCTTGGCATTCAGGTCATAGAAGAAATAACCCGGCTTCACCTGGCTGTCTGAGCCGCGTTGCTGCCGGGCGATCAGTGGCGCGGCCAGTATGTCGATGTAAGTGCGCCGGCCGGAAATCAGAAAGGAGGATTTGCCCTTCGAAATAGGGCCTTCGAGTGTTAAACGCGACGAAATCAGCCCTATACCACCTTCGCCGTGCAGTTTTTCCTTGCTACCCTCTTTCATATTCATTTCCAAAACCGACGACAGCCTTCCGCCGTAGCGGGCCGGAAAGCCGCCTTTGGTGAGTTCCACGCTCCTGAGTGCGTCAGAATTAAAGATTGAGAAAAATCCGAAAAGGTGATTGGCATTGTAAACCACCGCGTCGTCGAGGATAATGAGGTTTTGGTCCGGGCCACCGCCGCGCACGTAAAGGCCCGTTTGTCCTTCGGTGCCTTTTTGCACACCCGGCATGAGTTGTAAAACCCGCAATACGTCCTTTTCACCAAAGAATGCAGGTATTTTCTTCAACTGCTGGATGGGGATTTCCACTTTACTCATCTGCACGGTCCGGCTCACATAATCCTCCTGCTTTCGCGCCGAAACGACTACTTCATCGAGTTGGGTAATGGTAGGTAAAAAGACGTTCAGTTCGGCATCGGTCCGCAGTGCCACTTTTTTCTGCTGTTTTTCATATCCTACAAAAGAGAATGAGACCGTCGCTGAATCCGAAGCGGGCAACGTTAGGGAATAAAAACCGTAGGTATTTGTGACTGCGCCGTATGGCGTGTTATCGATATAAACATTTACACCCGGAAGCTGCTCCTGGCTGCCTTTTTCCCTCACAAAACCACTGATGGTAACGCGATTCTGAGCAAAAGAAATAATGTGAAAAAGAAAAAGAATGGCCGTAAAAGTCAGACGCATAGAAGGATGTGCGGGTTAGTTTGAGTAACGACTCGGCTTGTGATCTAGTATAGAGTAATTGTATCTGAACAAGACGAGATATATACTAAAACCGTTGCAGTGGATCAAAAAAGAATGGCGGAATCTCCCGGTTTCCAGGAAATTCCGCCATCGGAGAATGCATTTCACGTTACTTGACGCCTTTGACCTTCATTTTTAGACCATATACGGCAGTTTCGGCTGTGATAAATAGCAAGTCGCGGTTTTTCCCGCCAAAGCACACATTGGCCGTCCAGCCCTTATGTACGGGGAAATGCGCGATTTGCGTGCCTTCTTTGTCAAAAACCGTAACGCCGTCGCCGGTAATGTAAAGATTTCCTTCCTCGTCGAGGATCATTCCGTCGGAGCCTTTGGATACGAACAACTCGCGGTTGGCTAATGTGCCGTCTTTCTGAATATCGTAAACGTAGGTTTTATTGTCCCCAATGTCGGCGACGTAGAGTCTTTTGCCGTCAGCGGTGCCGATAATGCCGTTGGGTTTTTTGAGTTTTTCGTCCACACGGACGAATTTTTTGCGGTCGGGGCTGAGGTAGTAGACATGCTGGCCATCCTGCTGCATGGCGGGATCGCGCTTCCAGTAATCGCGTTTATAGAGCGGATCGGTAAGGTAAATGCCGCCTTTGGCATCGACCCAAAGGTCGTTAGGGCCGTTGAGCAGCTTGCCTTCATAATCTTTGACGAGCACTGTCGGATTGCCTTTTTTATCAAATGACCAAACCTGATTTTCTTCGTCGGAGCAGGCTATCAAGTTTCCTTTTTTGTCGAAATACATGCCGTTGGCGCGGCCTGCTTTGTCGGAAAACGTGCTGAATGCGCCTGTTTCGGCGTCCCAGCGGATGATTTTGTTGTTGGGCTGATCGGTAAAGAACAC
Organism: uncultured Dyadobacter sp.; assembly: GCA_966211825.1. GTDB lineage: Bacteria > Bacteroidota > Bacteroidia > Cytophagales > Spirosomataceae > Dyadobacter. The sequence goes on from CBIHPQ010000170.1 coordinate 5,128, forward strand.
ATTGCCATCTTTATCAGGCACTGGCCCTTCGGTGAATTTGTATCCATCACCCAGCTTCTCGACCTGCGCTCCGGGTGCTACGATTGATTTCGAATCCATGATTTGTGCGGATAGTAAAACCGGCGAAAGCAGCGCGACAATGCCTGCCAGCACCGGAATGATGATTTTGGATTTTTGCATAATAAAACTGCGCCCGGTGTTGCGTTTGTACCGGGTCATTGTATTAAAGTCGGAGTAGGGGGCGGGTTTACTGTTTGGGTGGTTGGGGCTGATGTTGATTGCAGGAATGTGTCCGTTGTCAGGCTCAGGATACGACTAAATTCAATTTTTTCCCCAGACCAATCTCCAATAGTCGGTAGAGTGTGGATAGCTGAATATCTGATCGGCCATTCTCGATTCTTGAAATGAAACTCTTCTTTGCGCCTATGCGCTCTGCGAGTTGCTCTTGCGTAATTTTAGCAAGTCTCCGCTCCTCCCTTATGATTTCACCGATGAGAAACGCTTTCGCCTTTATCTCAAATTCAATTCTGGAAGCGCTACCCGGATCACCGTAGTGTTCCGTAAAATGCTCGTCGAGCGTTGTAATGTCTTTATTTTCAGCCATGATTATCAAATATTGAAGTATTCGTTCATCAGTTTTAAAGCAGGGTCAATTTCTTTGGAGGGAGTTTTTTGACTTTTTTTATGAAATGCATTTAGCAAGATGACAACCTTACCCTTATCGAAGCAGCAAAATATCCTAAAAATGTCGCTTCCGGCTTCAATTCTCAGCTCATAGAGGCCTTTCGTACCTTCAATATGTTTGAGAAACTTCTCCGGAATGCGCTCAATATGTGCTAGCAAAAACAGGACGTAATCAACCTTGCTTCTCACAAGCGGAGACAAACCGTTGAAGAAATTTTTAAAATAATGTTTATAGAAAACGACTTGCCTTATTTTTTCCATAAAGTATAGTGTGGTGCGTAAAGTTAACTTAAAATGGAACAAAAGACAACTGGCACCAGGCCAGTTGTCTTTTGTTCCAAAGTCAGAGTGGCGTAAGCGCGCTACACCGCTACCTTTTCCAGCAACTCATCCAGCCTCGCATAAGAATCCACCACGCCGCGTTCCATTCCTGATTGCACCATACCATCGCGGTCGGCGACAGACTGGAATACGGATTGAACCGTGAGGCGGGTGCGGCCGCCGGGCAGGTCCTCGAAACGGGATGTTTCCAATATGACGTGGCCTTTTTCAGGAAGGCCTTCAAATTCGAATGTCTGGATGATCCGCTCCGGCGCGGTGTGTTCGTGGCACACGCCGTGGAATGCAAATTCCATGGGGTTACCGGGAATCGTGTTGATGAAGCGGTAGGAGCCGCCGGCAAAGGGCTCGAATTTTTCGTAGCGCACGGTCATGTCGTTCGGCCCGCCCGCCCATTGGGTGAGTAAATCCTCTTCGCTGAATGCGCGGAAGACGATCTCGCGCGGGGCGTCGAATTCGCGGGTAATGAAAAGCTCCTGTTTACCTTTTTCTACAACTACTTTGGTTTCATTTTTGGTTTCCATGATTTTCGTTTTTTAAAATGTTGATAATGTTGTCGAGTTTGTCGAAACGTTCTTCCCACATTTTGCGGAATGGTTCAATCCAGTCGGCCACCTCCGCCAGCTTTTTCGGCTGCACCGTGTAATAGCGTTCCCGCCCTTGCGGATTAAGATGCAGCAGGCCACATTCGAGCAGGATTTGCATATGCTTAGAAATGGCCTGGCGGCTAACTCCGAAAGATTCGGCCACCGCATTGGGCGTCATTGGTTTTTTCGCGATCAGGCCAATGATGTCCCGCCTGGTGGGGTCGGCAATGGCCTGAAAAACATCTCGTCTCATTTTGTTCTGATTAATTGCGCAATCGATCGGTTGCAAATATATGTGCAATTGATCGGTTGCGCAAAAAAAGCCCTGAAATTTTTTCAGGACTTTTGCTCTTCTAGTAGATATGTGATTTGGGTAGTGCCGTCAGCCGGTTATTTTCCTGCCAGCATAATCTTAGCACCGCCTTTCCGAATAGATTCGTAAACTGCGTCGACAACGATCATATCCTTCAATCCTTCTTCGCCGGTTACGTTCGGTTCGGGTTTGTTGTTTAGGATAATGTCGGCGATGCCGTCCATTTGCAACGTCTGGTGGGTCACCACAGGCTGGTTCATCGGGCCGAGGTGTGTGCGGCCTTTGATCGGGCCGTAGCCGAAAGCGGGACTTAGTTCGGCAAAGCCCTTTTCGCCGATTACATACAAGCGCTCGTAGTTGTTGAATGCATAAGTAGTGCCGCAGCTGGCCACAATGCCGCTTGGGAAGCCGAGCTGGAACATAATGGTTTCATCGACCTCTTTGAATTTGACGGGGTCGGTTTTCGTTTCCTGCGCCGTCACCCAAATCGGCTCCTCGCCGGTTGCGTATCTTGCGCCATTCAAGGCGTAAATGCCCACATCCATCATCGCGCCACCGCCAGCCAGCGCCTTTTTAAGACGCCATTGGTTCGGATCGCCGGATTTGAAGCCCATATAATTATTCACATGCAGGATTTTGCCCAGCTCGCCCGCCTCGCGCATGCGTATAAGCTCGCGGGTGTGAGGCTCGAAGTGCATGCGGTAGCCGATATAAAACTTCACGCCCGCCTTTTTGCAAGCCGCGATCATCTCACGCGTTTGCTGTGCATTGTCGGCAACCGGTTTTTCACAGATCACGTGTTTGCCGGCCGCGGCAATTTGCAGCACATGCTTGTGATGCAGGGAGTTAGGCGTGGTGATGTAGACAATGTCAATGTCCGGATTATCCTTGATTTTACTGACCGTCTCGTAGTTGTAAGTATTCTTGTCAGGGATGTTGTATTTCTGTTTCCAGGTTTCGAGCTTCGCAGGCGTACCCGAAACGGCCCCGACGAGCGTCGCCATTTTGCAATCCTTCATCGCGTCGGCCACGCGGGAGGCGTAACTGCCCAATCCCATCATTGCCACACGCAATTGTTTGTCGGCCTTAGGGCCAGCGTAAATCGCGTGCGCAGCGGCAGGCAGGTCGCTCAACGCCGTTGCGCCAACGCCTAGTGTCAGTTTTTGAAGGAAATCTCGACGGCTATCCATGTTAATGAGTGATTTTCAGTGATAAAGAGACTTTAATAGGCTGGCATTTAAAAGGCAAAAAGTGAACCGCCGCGCCGATCTCCTTAGAATTTTGTAACTCATTTATTTGAAAGTGCTGATTTAAATATTATCTCAGCTCAGATACATTTCAGGAGTAACGACTTGGATCTTCGCGTGTTTATAATCTTTAATATTCCGGGTGATTAAGACGCTGATCTGATTTTGCACGGCGGTATAATACTGAATTGCATCCTCAAAATCTGCAAAGTCTGATGTCAACGCAAGGTCGATGATATAGCTGTCCACCGCGAGTGTGGTTACAATAGACTTGAATGCAGCAATTTGTCTGCGAATTTCACTGTTAGCATAAGTGCTGTGGAGGACATAGTCGATATTAGAAAACGACAGTGACGAGACACAAATTTCCAACTTTTTCAGATCAGAAAGTGAAAAAAGTCTCTCAGCGAACATATTAAAGGGTTTTCGCCCTGATAGCAGGTCCAGGCAAACATCGGTATCAACGAATACTCTTTCCAACTTAGTTACCTTGAATATTTGGCGGAAATGTGTTTTTTGTATGCCATTTTCTCATCGTAGGATTCCGGCAAATCAATGACTCCCGACAGGCTTTTAACCAATGGTGTCACCTGAAAATCGTCAGGAGGCGATGAGGTGGCGAAATCAAGGTAACGTTCTACGAGTTCGGATAAACTGATATTTTTACTCCGGGCGTAAGACTTGGCCTTTTCAATAACCTCGCTGTCCAGTTTTAAAGTGAGTTTTGAATCCATAGTAATCACATACGTACAACTGTATCAGAAATATACGTACAAAATAGCACAACGGAATTACAAGTCCAAATGGATGGTCCGATTGCTGCTTTTGATTGCGAAATCCTGAAAAACAAAAAAAAGCGGCGCCTCCCGCACTGGGAAGGCGCCGCCTGGATACTATGGATTTGAACCTTACTTAACTGTCAGAATACGTTCTACTTTTTGATCGGCCAGTTCGAAGGTTTTGCTCTGGATTTCGTTGCCGCTGATGATGTCCAATTTGTATTTACCGGCATCCATGGCGTCCAGGTTCAAGGTACGGCCGAATTTTTTGTGTTCTTTCGAGATTGTCTCGCGGTATACGACGGTTCCCTCGGCGTCTCTCAGCAACAATGTTGTTTTTGATTCTGAATTGGCTTTGTCGATAAGGACGTTGATTTTACCGGTTTTGGTGGCGTAAATGCCGGTCCCGAATGTGGAAGCTTTTTTGGCTTCTTTGTCGCCTGCATGGGCAGTGAAAGAAGCGGCTGCGAGCGCAAATGCGCAAATGAAGGTTTTGACTGTTGTTTTCATGGCTATTTTATTTTTATGGCTATAAGTTTTGTTCTATTTTAAGAACAGGACAAAGGTAAGATCCGCCCTGTATATGCTATTAGGCAAAGTACACGAGCGGAATTTCGGGCGGGACAAGTGGTTGATTCCCAGCATAGGCAATTAAACGGTATTTCATGGCTATTTTTAAAATTGTAACCAAGAGACGGAGATCGGTGCAGGAGTGTTGCTTGGAAAAGTGTTAATAACTGTTAAAAAAAACGGCCCTCCATCTGTGGGGGCCGCTTTTAACTAAAACTAAAACCGAAACTATTCTTTTTCTACAAAGTCCATGTCCTTTGTAAATGTCTCTTCGAGGAAATATAAGGCCAGCAATGCCACTACGGACGTGGCCACACCTATTACCAGCCCTCCCTGGATCACACCCAGGTCAGGTTTGAAACTCACAAACAATGCTGCCAGCGGAATGGTCGCGCCGCGCACGAAATTGGGTACCGTTGTTGCCACCGTTGCCCGGAGATTCGTGCCGAACAGTTCCGCAGCAATGGTAATGAACAATGTCCAGTAGCCATTGCAGAACCCGAGCAAGGTACAAAGCAAGTAGAAGGAGAACAAATCCTGCATTGGAATTAGCAAATAGCCGATCACCATTGCCAGTGACAGTACAATAAACAGCCTGATCACTTTCTTCCTGCTCCGCATATACTGACTAAGTAACCCACTGACGATATCTCCGCCAACCTGCCCTGAAAAAGCCAGCATTACGGCTTTCCCTGCATTAATGCCCTCGATACCTTTCGCAGCCCCGAATTCCGGTGAAAAAGTAATGAGGATCCCCACGACAAACCAAATCGGCAGACCTACAAGGATCGCCATCAGGTACTTACCAAGGCGTTTGCCGTTGGTCAGGATCATGAGAATATTACCACGATCCACCGAGCGCTCCTTAGCGTGCTTGAACATTCCTGATTCAAAAACATTAAATCGTAATACCAAAAGCAACAAACCCATGCCTCCTCCTACAAAATAGGAAATCCGCCAGGCAAACATATCGGCTACGAAATAAGCGAGAATCGCTCCCAAAACGCCCAAAGTTGCTACCAATGTGGTGCCGTAGCCCCTTATTTCTTTTGGCAATACTTCGGTGACGAGCGTAATGCCCGCTCCAAGCTCGCCGGCGAGCCCTACACCCGCAATAAAGCGAAGAACGGCATACTGATCAAGCGAGGTAACAAAACCATTGCCGATATTGGCGAGCGAATACATGATGATGGACCCGAAGAGTACGGAAAGCCGGCCTCGTTTGTCCGCTATAATTCCCCACAACACGCCCCCGATCAGCATTCCGGCCATTTGGTAATTCAGCAGGTGGATACCCTCGCTCAACAACTGATCGTCGGCGACATTCAGCGCTTTGAGACTCGGTACCCGCACTACACTGAACAGGAACAGGTCGTACATATCGACCAGGTAGCCCAATGCAGCCACGATAACTGGCACTTGCAACAGCTGCCTGAGCAGCGAAGGTTGCGAATTATTGGTTGTTGTTGTTGACATAGGGTTAGGTTTTACTTCGGCTTTCGGCTATCAGCCGTCGGCTTGGGGTTTAATTTAAATGTCAATCAATTTTTTGGTGGCCGACTGCCGATAGCCGTCGGCCGAAGTCACAATCTATCAATCAGCATTCCGCCGTCCACACCGATCACCTGGCCGGTGGAGTAGGGGAAATCACCTCTTGTTAGCGAGGCTACCGCTTTGCCCACGTCCTCGGGCGTGCCCCAGCGTGGCTGCAATGCAATGCCGCTTTGGAACAGGTTATCGTATTTCTCCTGTACCTTGGAAGTCATGTCGGTGGAAATAATACCCGGACGGATTTCGTAAACAGGAATATTGTACTCGGCCATTCTCACGGCGAAAAGCAGGTTGGTCATCGCCAGCCCGGCTTTTGAAATACAATATTCTCCACGGTTAACCGACGCGACGGTCGCCGAAATGGACGTTACAAAAATGATCGCCGCTTCAAATGCATGGTTGTCCTGTTTGGCTGCCGCCATGCGTTTGCCGATGGCCTGGGTAAAAAAGAAAGGGCCTTCGAGGTTGGTCGTCATCACTTCCTGGTAATTCTCGACAGTCGTTTCGAGAATATCGAGCCTCACGCGCGGTGCTATGCCGGCGTTGTTGACGAGCAGGTTGATCTGCCCGAAAACGGCGTAGGCTTTCTCGATAATGGCCTCACGATCGGCCGCACTGGCGATGCTTCCCTGGCAATAGGCTACTTCCGCGCCCAGTTCACGAAGTTCGTTCAGGGCATCAGCAGCGCCCGCTTCGTCGCGGACGCCGTTGATAGCCAGGTTATATCCTTCTTTGGCAAGGGCTTTGGCAATGCCAAAACCGATGCCGCGACTTCCGCCGGTGATTAATGCGGTTTTTTTCATAGTTCCTGCACGTCAACCCATTGCCGTTTTTCCCAGCTTTCAAGCCCTTTTTCGGCCAATTGCACCCCACGGGCACCTGCCTTCAAATCCCATGGGAAAGGCGTGTCTTTGACAATATGTTTGAGGAAAAGCTCCCATTGCGCCTTGAATGCATTGTCGTAGATCTCCTGCTCAGGTACTTTCGACCAGCCGTCGAAGAACGGGATCGGCTGAGCGATATCCGGGTTCCAAACGGGTTTTGGCGTGTTGCCGTAATGCTGAACGTAGCAGTCGCGCAAACCGGCAACGGCCGAGCCGTGGGTTCCGTCTACTTGCAATGTGAGCAGGTCGTCGCGGCGAACGCGTACCGTCCATGACGAGTTGAAATGGGCGATCACGTCGTCTTCCAGTTCAAATGTCGCATAGCAGGCGTCGTCGGCGGTACATTTATAGGTGTTACCATTCTCATCCACACGCTCGGGAATATGCGTCGCGCCGAGGCAGGAAACCGCTTTTACTTTTCCGAACAGGTTATCAAGCACATAACGCCAGTGGCAAAGCATATCCACGATAATACCGCCATCGTCTTCTTTGCGGTAGTTCCACGAAGGCCGCTGCGCCGGAATGCTGGTGCCTTCGAACACCCAGTAACCGAACTCGCCCCTTACCGAAAGGATTTTTCCGAAAAAGCCGGCTTCCATCAGTCTTTTCAACTTCACCAGGCCGGGCAGCCAGAGTTTGTCCTGAACAACCCCATTTTTCAAACCTGCTTTGGTGGCAAGTTCATAGAGCTCCAAAGCTTCCTCAGTAGTAGTACCGGTCGGTTTTTCGCAATAAATATGCTTTCCGGCCTGAATCGCCTTCTTCACGGCCGCAGCGCGGCGACCTGTCACCTGGGCATCGAAGTAAATTTGGTAATGCGGATCGGACATCACCGAATCGAGGTCGGTCGTGTATTTCTGTACGCCCGACTGCTTGCATAGCGCTTGCAGTTTGGACTCATTGCGTCCTACCAGGATCGGGTCTGGCATAATCACCTCGTCGGAAGAGATTTTCACGCCGCCCTGCTCGATAATCGCTTTGATAGAGCGTAACAAATGTTGGTTAGTACCCATACGGCCCGTTACGCCGTTCATGATAATGCCAATGGTATGTGTTGTCATTGTGTTTATACAGTTTTAAGAAAAGCCTCAGTTATTTCACTCAAAAACAAATGCTGGTCCTTCGCCCAGTGGATATTCGAGAAGATTTCTACCTCGCAAAAGCCGTTGAAACCCGTAGCTTCTACCCAGCCTCTGATCTTTTTCAGATCAATACACCCTTCACCCATCAGCCCGCGGTCGTTCAGAAGGTCGATCGTATTTACCTTCCAATCGCAGACGTGGTAGGCCAGCAGGTTGCCATTCGCCCCGCATCGCGCGATTTCTTTCTCCAGATCCCCATCCCACCACAAATGGTACACATCCACGGCAACACCCACGAATGGTGATTTGAAATACTCGGCCATATCGTTGGCCTGTGCCAGCGTATTGATCGCCGAGCGGTCGGCAGCGTACATCGGATGCAGCGGCTCGATCGCCAGTTTCACGCCAAGCTTCTCGGCCAGCGGCAGAATGGCGGCAATGCCCTCGCGGATCTGGTTGCGGGATGTTTCCAGTGACTGGTCGGGTGACGCCCCACATACGAGCACAATCATAGGTGCTCCC
>CBIHPQ010000171.1:0-13634 GCA_966211825.1 uncultured Dyadobacter sp.
AGTGGTAATGCGGGTCCCTTCCTGATACACAAAACTCCGGTCGCGTACTTTGCTCACAAAGATCGCCAGGCATTCCTGCAAAAGATCTTCCGCCTGTTCCTGATCGCTGCCCCGTTTCAAAACGTAAGGAATGCATTGCCGGTAAGTTTGAAGGTACAAACAGGAAAATGCTTCGTGTTTTTCAAGAAGGAGGTCTTCGTAAAATAACAGGTCAGAATCACGGTATCGTTTGCAGGAATCTTGGGGTGTCATTCATCTCGATATTTACACAAAAAAACAAAAAAGAGCTGGTTCGGGAAGCCCGCCGGAAAACAAATTGAAAAAAGTTGCAAAATGGTGATAAGGTTTCCGGTCTTGTGCAGATAAATAGCGACCCCGTTGATCAGAAGGCCGATCCTTGTCCCGGGCATTGTGATGGGCCGGAGATTTACAGGGTTGTGGGTTATTACAATTGAGAGAGAGCCGGGCGGTTTCGCCGGGCTCTCTTTTTTTTATTTTAAGGACGCTTTTCTTCGTGGCTGTGTCGTGATAGGGATTGCACATTTTGCCACTTTTTGTCCCTTTTCATCTCCGGCGCTGAGGTTTACCACCCTTTGAAGGTCGTCGAGGATAAAGGTAAACCCGTTTTGCGACTGCGTTTTTTCGATGGGCCTGAATGTCCCTTCCGTGGCATAAGCGAGCAGCATTTCAAAACCGAATGGTGCCGCGCATTCGAATTGTTCGGGCAGGTAAACCCATTTTCCGACGGCGTCGGGTGCGATCGCAAAATCATTGTTTCGCAACCGTACGATATTTTTGGCTGCGTCCTGATAAATCATCCGCACGGTGCACGCCTTGTTCGCACGGACTTTCAGCGTCATAATGTCGCCTTCCCGGTACGATTGCGGACCATACCCTTTGTCGGTACTTACTTCGAGCAGCAGTTCATGGTCTTTGGCTACCGGCTCGTCCTTTTTGTCCGTCGCTAAAATCTCCTGCACGCGCGACGCATCCTCAACCAGCTGCCCCGCTGGTTCTATTCCGGCATTCAGCAGGTTGGTCAGCAGTATTTCCGAGGCCATTCCAAAGCCGACGGCATGGTCGAGGCCATCAAAAAGTTGCACGTCGATTTTTAGAAAGTTACCCGATTTCCGGTAGCGGCCTTTCAGTTTGATCCGGGGCCCCGCATTTTCGGTGAGGTCGGTCTGGATGTTGCCGCTCATCCTTGCCAGCGACGATTTCAGGGTGCCGGTCAGTTGCTTGGAAAAATCGTTCGATATGCCTAGTCTGTCGAATGTAATTTCTTCGATAAACAACTTCCATGTGCCTTTCTCCGGGAGCGACCGGACGACCTGTCCCGCAAGTTTGTCGATAACCTCCGGCAGGGTAACGAGTTCGAGCGGGTTGCGCTCATCGGTGAGCGAGACGGTGTTTTTGCCTTTTTCTTTCAGATCGGTGTCGATAAAACCTATCCGGGCTTCGGTCACTTCGTTGCCATTCATTTTAAGAAACACCCCGGCGCGGCAGGGGATATTTTCCAGTCGAAGGCGTTTTTGGCCCTGATAGTGGCCATAAAGCGATTTTTTACCATAAAATAACACCAGATATCCGTCGGGTACCGAATGGAACTCGGCTTCTTCCCAGTCGTAATGCGAGGATAGTCCCCCCTTTTTATAGCCAATGAATGCGATGCGCTTGTATTCTTCAAAATCGACTGTTTTCGTGCCCGTGTGCCCGGGTAGGAGGTCGTTTTCGAAACGGGCATCACGGCGAAGCGTCGCGTACATGCGGTCACTGGCTTCATCGCGTTCCTCCCGGTCGATTATATACGGATTGGTGAGCAGGGAGAATGCCGATTCAAAGTCTTTCAGCACCTGCCTGACGCGGTCGGCTGCCTTAATGCGGTAGTAGGGGCTCAGTTCCTGCCCGAAGGTGCCATGCATCGGGGAGATAACGATCAGGACGATGAGCAACCATTTCATAGCGGTTTTTGTAGTTTGTGAGCCGGCTGGTAGTTGCTAGTTTGCCGGGTGCAGGATCACCTCGCGCGTGAGCAGGCTGTTTTCCATGGGAACTTGCTGCCTGTTGGTCAATTCCATTACACGTATCCGTACCGTCCGGAAAATATCTTCCAGGCGGAGGCCGGGCACGTCGAGCGCTTTGAGGAGCTCGGAAGTGTACGGGCTGTTTTTGCCTTCGCCGTCGAGCGACGTGAAGCCGGGCTTGGTCGAAAACGTGATGAGTGTGCCCGGAGGCGCGCTCATGCCTGCAAGCCCCTTATTGCCTGTGCTGCGCGTCCAGGTATGGCTGAGCGGATTGTCGCGGCAGGCGTCGAGGATCATGATATTGGTGCGTTGGGAGTTTTCGTCTGCCGATGCCATTTGATCCAGGATATCATCCGCCGAAATGGCCAGTACCTTCAATTCCGTCTCTGTCCGGGGGCTTATATCAACCGGGACCAGATAATTTTTACCGGCTATCTGCATGCCGTGCCCGGCATAGTAGAACAGCGCCACCTCCCAATCCTGGTTCTGGACGCTGCTGCCGAACTGGGCAACCGCCGCGCGCAGGTCGCCCTGCCCGGCATCGATCCGTTCGATGACGTCGAACCCCAGGCTGCTCAGTTTCTGCGTAATTGCCCTTGCATCATTTTCAGCATTTTGGAGCTTCGGGCTTGCCTGGTAGCCGGAATTACCCACGACAAGGGCAATGCGCTTTTTCGTTTTTTCATAAACGATCGACAATAATTCCGAACTACCCGTCCCCATGCCGTTGCCGGCCACGAGCCGGATCGTGTTTTTTCCCTCGTTCAGCACGATCTGCGGGGAAATAAGCGTACCGCCTACGCAGCCTTCCTCCCGGACCGGCACGGCTTTGAACGAGCGCGTAACAACCGGGTTAGCCACGCCGTTGACCTCGATCCGTATATTTTCAGCTTCATTGAGCACACAGGCATTCAGCCTTACTTCCGGTTTGTCGCTGTGCGCGAGACTCGTCAGCCATCTTATTTCCGGTATTCCGCCGGGGGCATAAGGGTTGAAAATGTCCCTGCTGCCATTTTGGTAGGCGATCTCGGTAATGTCCGCCAAAGGCATTGAAACGAGTTTCTTGCTATCTGCGGCCAGGAACTTGACAACGTCGGGATATACTTCCCTGATTTCGGCTATTTTCTTGTCACGGGATTTCAGATAGATCGTATCCGCCGGTGCATTACTTCCCGCAGCTATTACCGGATGGAGGCTCAGGGCGATGCAGGCCAGCGTGCGGAATGTAAAAACGTGCTTCATAGCTTTCTGGATGTATAATGGACGGAGCCTAAAACGAAAGTGCGACAGTGAGGCCGGTCGCTTTAAATACAGGTTCGTAATATGGCTGGAAAGACAATTCCTTCTTTTTGCGCGCTAATTCTTCGCGTGTCCTCTTCATTAACCGGATGTTTTTAAGGCCTGCCAGTTCAAATGCGATTCCTCCCAGCACAGCCGCGGCCGCCGGGTAAATGCCCGGGGAAGCGAATGCGGGAAAGTTTTCCGTTTTTTGCAGGTCGCTGGCCGGTGGTGAGTCCGCGTAGTTTGCCTTATACCAGGTAGTATAGGCGTCGTTGGTTTTCCGGATTTCACCTTTATACGATTTGTAATCGCCGCCCAGCTTGACAAATGTGGCCGCACCGGCAACGATGGCTGCTGTTCCAACGACCAGGTAAATGTTGCTGCGTTTTTTATATTTCAAAATCTGCTGCTCCAAAAGTTGCAGATCGGCAGCCGGTACTTCCTTCGCTTCCTCTCTGGCCAGTTTCAGCGGCTCGTCTTTCCGGCCGGCATTTTCATATTCTATTTTTGAAACCTCCGAACGAAAAATGAAATAATCGGGGCCATTAGGATTGCTGAACCGCTTATAGCGAATGTATTTTGAATCAGTACCCAAAACCTTCGCGTGGATTTCTTTTCCGTCTTTCCGGACGATCTTGTCCTGTGCATTTGCCGCCGTAAAAAAGAACAGGCCCAGGAATGACACCCATGCAGCCAGCATGAGCACTTTCCGGATGGAAGCGGTTTTGTCGAAACAAAACGGTTTGCCTGTGCCCTGAGCGATAGACTTATTCAAAACGAAGAGGATTAATTGTCATAATCGGGTTTAAAAATAAGTAAATGTAAACAAACGGTTTTAAATATTATCCATTTTAAAAACGGCAGCAGGTCAATTGGTACCCGCTAGCGGTGGACGATCTTTACCAGGATCGGTACGACACTTCCCTTCCGTTCACCTTTGACTTCGTATGCGACCTTTCCCGGTTCGTAAGCGATCTCTCCCGATGGGATGAATTCCTCTCCCAATGCGGCATAGGCTTTCTGAACGATCGTACCGGGGGCATTTTTGACTTTCTCCGCCAGCGCTTCCAGGTTCAGCTCGTTTTGGGAAACAAACACAACGAAATAGTCTTCGCCCGTGACGTCATCGAGCGTAAATGAGGAACCCGTCGACGGCATGATCACGGTACTGTTCGCGGGCACGACCGCGCTTGTGATTACATCTCCGGAGTTGTAAGGGAAAATGGCCGACACGCGGTTTTGCTGATCTGAGCCGAGAATGTACACGTAGGATTGGCGGGTATGGTTAATGACCATTTTAAACCGGGTACCCGAGGGATACGGCCTGCTCATGGTATAGGTAATCATTTCGGCCTTGCTGCCGGGCAGATTGGGCGCTACCCGTGCGCCCCTGCTGAGCGCAGAGCGAACGGCCATCGCTTCGCCTCCAAGCATGAAATCCACATTTCCTTTCAGTGTCGTGGCCAGCGGCAGGGGCTTAGCCCTGGCCTCGGAATAAATCTGATAGGCATTTTTGGCGAAGCGAACGAGATCGGTATACCTGGCCCAGGTGTAGCCGTTGCTACCCCAGGCTTTGCCCCAGCTGTTGGCGATCAGGAACGAGCCTTCATGGATATGGTCATCATAACCGATCACCACCATGGAATGGCCTCCCACCGTGTTCTCGATCGTTTCCCCGGGGGCTGCCTGCCAGTACCCGCTGGCTTCGTCGATAAACGACGGCGGTACGAGCATTCCGATCAGCACGGCATTGTTTCCTTCCACCAGCGCCGATTTGATGGCGTTTATCCGCTGCGCTGGTGTGCCGTCGGCCTGTTTGGGGCTGAACAGCGTGGCATAATCGGCAATTTTATAGTTCGCAGCTTTCTCGTCGCATTCCTCATACCGCGAGTCGCAGTTTCCCGGTGCGCAGCTCAGGAATGCCGTGCCTTTCGTTTTCATGACTTCCAGGGCGTCTTCGAGAAAAACACCTTCGGCACAGCCATTGTCCTGCCCGGGTTTGATCTGCCCGTAAAGCCAGCCCGGGGAGAATGCCGTGGCCGCAATCTTGCCGGGCTGGTTGCCGAGGCCCAACTTGCCCACTTCCATCGCAGTGCGCATATAGTATGCAGCCGACCACCCCACGCAGGTGCCGTCCATGCCCTGGTCGCCGATTTCCGGCAGCAGCGCCCGGATGTTGAACGACTCCGGCAACACGCTTTTCAGGAGCACATCGGGCGATTTCCGGGGTAGCCGAAGGTATTTCGAGTCGTCCATTTTCAAACCCATGCCGCGTCTTTGCGCTTGTGCATAGCCATGCCTGAGAATGGCAATGCAGGCAAGAGTAGAAAAAACGACGATTTTGACGGTTAACCTCATTTCTGGTCGGTTCGATTGGGATAATCAGAGAGGGTTTTCAAAAGCCCGGGATCGGGACGGTGTCCTTCACGTTAATGTCGCCGAAGAATATTTTCAGGTCTTCCTTCCCGGCCTGCGCGTAAACGGCCGCGCTCCTGGCCGTCACGCGGATATCCTTTCGGTCGCGGCTGCCGTAGATCAGGTTGCCTTTTTTGTCCATTCCTTTGAATTGCTGGTAATAAGTGGCAGTAGCGCGGTAGTCGTCGTGCGTGCCTTTCTCAAATGCGGATACAACGGCGGCATCATAGGAAGTGATCTCCACCCTGTCGAACTTTACATTCATCAGGTTTTTGAAATAGATATTCACCGGGACGGACGAAACCGTGCCGTTCCTGCGCGATACCTGCACATAGGGTGCGCGCCGCTTACCATTTACCAGATGGTCTTTTTCAAAAAGACTCACGGCCAGCTCAACCGCCTGCTCGCGCTGCTCAACGGAATTGCTTTTATCGGCGATCAGGGAAATGTAAAGTTGCAGGTCGTTCACGCGCTGCCCGGTCAGCTTCCTGAATTCCGCCAACCTTTTGCTATCCATTTCGGGTTGCGCGAAAAGCGGCCCGAAGCCGGATATGATCAGGAAGAGGAAAGTGAGTACTTTGGTCATGTGCTGTCGGTAAAATGGTTTACTGCCCTTTGCGGATTTCCTGCAGCGTCACCCTATCGTAGGTGCATCCGTTCGCCAGCGACGAAAGCCGCTCCACGAAATTGAATTCATCGATGAGGGCCGCCGTATTCACGATCCTTTTCAGAAACTGGTCGACAGGCTGCGTTTCAACCGGTTTTTCGGGATCGTCCATGTACACGCTCACCTGTGCCGAGGGCGCGAAAAAGCCTTTCCGGCCGAGGGTCCTGAGGTGGCTGCGGTCGTTGAAGCTGAGTTTTTCGTCGGCTAGTACATTCAGGAACTTATTGATCTCTGCAAAACTTGCCTGGGGGCAGGGGAGGGACATTTCAGGGAAGCTGCTTACCCATTGGGAATGGTGTTTCAATGAATCGGGCAGGCTTTTCAGGCTTGCCTGCAACCGGTTTTCGGCATCCGCGAGCAGGGTTTGCCAGGAAACATTCGTGTTATGCCCTTCCGCGTAAGCGAGCGCCTGAATCCATGTATTACTGTAAAAACTACCGCCATTCGGATGTGCGGTGGCTTTTTCACCCTTTCTGGCGCTGCTGATCAGTAAGTCGCCGTTCGCTTCCAGGAACAGTTTGCGGGCGATCCTGGTATCTTCCGTCACGCCGATCCCTTTCAGAATGGGCGTTGCCGGTCGCATACTGCGGGTGCCCGCGAGAAGGTTGTTGCAACAGTCGCCGAGTGTCAGACAAAAGCGCGGCTTCTTTTCTTTCAGCAAACGATGGACCGTTTCCAGTTCGAGTTTTTCATCTTTGAGATAAAGGATTGGGAAATTGCTTTTTTCGGTGCCGGTATTGATTCCATGGCCCGTATAATAGAAGAAAATAATGTCTTCCGGTTTGCATTGTATTTTGGAAATAGCTTCCTGAATGCCGCCCTTTCCGAACTTGTCCTGGTGACAAATGATTTCCCGGTAATTGTATTCGATTTTTTTAGAGATGCTCCGCAAAGTTGCCGACATTTCTTCCAGGTCTTTTTCACAACTCGCGCCGAGCGACGGGTCTTTGGTGTCCGCCACAAGCAAGGCATAAAAAGATTGTGCATAGCACAACTGGCTGATCAATAGCATTATAATGGCAAGACGGATCGTTCGAACGGTGAGTTTCGGAAGCGGAATCATGCTAATGATTTTTCGGATATTTCTGGAACGGAACGCATTGGTTTTAGCATTTAGCAGCCGGTCAAACGAATTTGCAGCCGACAAATAAACATGGATTTGATTGAAATAAACGAATAGCGGTGACTATTTTTTGCCATCTGCGGAGGCTACCCTTTTTCAGGCCCCGAACTTGCCCAGATCGACTCAGGGTAATCATTTAATTTTTTACCCTTATACATTCTCACAAACCGGCGCTGCTCTTCCAAACCATTCGCTTTCGCCCATTGCAATGCGGCCTTGTTGGGTGCGGGAATGTCTACAAAAACGGGCATTCCATTGAAATGATGGAGCATTACATCGCAAATCTGCCGGCCTGCTTCCGAAGTCGACGCAACGGCCGGGCCAAGCTGTACGGCATGACGACCTTTGCGCGAGCCTGCATATGCGACGCCATCTTCGAACAGGGAGTAGTAGAAGGCATTGGAATGGAGCAGCGAATGCAGGAATGCGCCGCGGTCGGTGGCGGTAATGCGAAGATCCAGGTCGAGGATAGGCGCGGCGGGCGTCTCCTGCGTCCATGGCAGCGCGTCCTCGTCGAGCGGGCCCCGCATTTTGGGAATGCCTTTCATACGCACCACTTCATATTCTTCCTGAAATCCCAGCTTCTCGTAAAGTCCCTTCCCCAAAACCGTGGCATCCAGGCGCTGCGTTTCAATTCCGCGACTGTCGAGATGGCCGATCGCGCATTCCATCAGGTTTTTGCCGATACCCTGGTTGCGGGCCGAAGCGTCGACGAGTACCATGGCGATCCAGGCGACTTCGCCGAAAATGCAGGTCGTAACCGTGCCGACGGGCGCGCCGGCCTGTTCGGCGAGGAAACAGCCTTCGGGATGGAGCGCCAGCGCACGGCGCCAGTCCGCTTCCAGCTGGTTCCAGCCGGCCTGCTGCACCAGCTGCATGCCGAACGGGATGTCGGCAAGCTGCATTTGTTTGATGCTAACGGAGTTTTCCAATGGTTGATGCATTGCGTATATACTAATGCGGTTGTTTTTATGGTTTGTTACACCAAAATTGCTTTCTTGTTTTGTTAAGCGCTGGCATTCAATAAGATGGTCGCCGTGGCGCCGATATTTAATTAAAATCTAATCACTTTCAGCGGCTGTTCCAAATCCAAGCCGGCAATATTTGCATCACTCCTGACTCTTCTTTTTGACGCAAACCTGACCGGAAACATGTATGGAGATGAAGAAAACGATACTCATTATCGAGGACGACCTGCGCATTGCGCAGAACATTTACAGGGTTTTACAATCGGAAGATTTTGACGCCGAAATCGCCCGCGACGGAATGACGGGCAAGAGAATGGCCCTGGAAGGGCATTTTGACCTTGTTTTGCTGGATGTTAATCTGCCGGGAATGAACGGTTTCGACGTTTGCCGACAGATCCGGGAGTTCAAGCCGGTGCTGCCGGTGATCATGCTTACGGCATATGGCGAGGTGGAAGATAAGGTGGAAGGGCTGGGGCGGGGTGCTACGGATTATATCGTTAAGCCATTCGATTTCAGGGAATTGATCGCGCGGGTCAATGCCGCGCTGCGGCTGTCGGTCGTGGCCGGTGCGGACAAGCGCGTGCTGGGCATCGCCGATTTGCAGTTGAACGTCGATACGAAGGTGGTAACCCGTGCCGGAAAGTTTATCGGGCTGACGGCCAAGGAATTTGCCTTGCTGGAATACTTCCTGCTCAACCCGGGTACCGTTATCTCGAAGATGGAACTGGCGAAGAATATCTGGCATCTGAATTTCGACCCGGGGACCAATTTTGTGGAAGTGTATATCAATTATTTGCGAAAGAAGGTCGATAAGGACTATGATGTGAAGTTGATCCAAACGAGGCCCGGGCTCGGCTATATTTTGAAGGTAGGGTAGTAAAAACAGGCTTTACGCGCTTCAAACAGCGTTTTTAATTTTCTTCTAATTTACTTTTAAGGTTTTTCTAAATGCAAAAATGGTAGCCGGAATGCGGCGTTTCCTAATCTTTGCAATGTCAAAAACAAGAGTTATGCGATTTTACCTGATCGGGTTACTGGCCTGTGTGAGCATTGTTTCACGGGCACAGGACACCCTTAAAGTTACCGTCCGGCAGGCGGACAGTCTCTTTTTAAAAAACAACCTGACCCTGCTTGCAGAGCGCTACCAGATCGACATTGCGAAGGCAACGGAAATCCAGGACAAACTTTGGGATAACCCCAATTTGAATGTGGAACTGAGCGCCTACAATCCCTCGCGGGGCTGGATGGACGTGGGCAGGCGCGGACAGAAGTTCATCAGTTTGCAGCAGGTCGTCACCCGGGCGGGCAAGCGCACGAAGCAGGTGGCGCTCGATGTGGAAACGACGCGGAAGACAGAACTGGAATTTTTCGACCTGGCGCGGACATTGAAATTCGATCTCCGGCAGCTCTTTTTCGAAACCTATTTCCTGGGGCAAACACTTCAACTGCTGGATAACCAGATTGATACGCTGGCAAGTACCGTGCAGGCATTCGACCGGGAGTATGGCCGCCACAATGTGTCACTCAAAGAGGTGGTGAGACTGAAAGCATTGCTCTTTCAATTCCGCAATAATCGGGCGGATATCCTTTTTGAAATAACTGAAAACCAGCGGGATATGCGTGTTTACTTAAACTCCGGTGCCTATGTGGTACCGGTCATCGACACTGCGGACCTGTCGCGCTACCGCATTGCCGCACAAACACAGGAGCGGCTCCGCGACCTCGCATTACTGAGGCGCACGGACCTGAGAGTAGCCGAATCGGCCGTGAAGCAGGCTGAATTGAATTACAATCTGCAAAAGGCATTGGCTAAACCGAACATAGAAGTGGGCGCGGTGTATGACCAGGCCAGTAACTATCAGAACAACTACTTCGGTATTTCCGCGTCGATGGACCTCCCGTTTTTCAACCGGAACCAGGGTAATATCCGAGCCGCGAAAAGCGGGATCAGCTATTTCAAAACGCATGAAACCGCAAAAAGGAACAGCATTGCCAACGAGCTGAATGCGGCCTGGAACAAGGTAACCGTGGCCGAAATTGCCTTCCGGAGCGTCGAGAACAGCTTTACAGACCAGTTTTCGCTGCTCAGCCGGGGCATGTACGACAATTTCCAGAAAAGAAACATTACCCTCCTCGAATTCATCGATTTTATCGAAACCTACAATGAAAGTATCCGGGAGTTCAACCGACTGCAATCCGACCGCATCAAGGTGTATGAGGAACTGAACTTTGTCGTCGGGGAGGAATTATTCGGCTTTTAAACCATCAAAAATACAATGCGAAAAATATCTATTGCCATTCTGGGCGGAATGGCGGCTGTGTGGGCTGCGTCCTGCCAGAAGCAAGCCGGTCAGCCGGAAGAGTCTAAGGCATTTATGCTATCCGACTCGATGATGCGGCAGATCGTGCTCGATACCGTAACGACCGAAACCGTGCGAAATGAACTGATGCTCGTAGGGAAGGTGGTACCGGACGAGAACCGGGTGGTGCGGGTGTTCCCGCTCGTGGGCGGTAATGTCGAGGACGTGCGTGTGGAGCTGGGCGACCACGTGCGTAAGGGGCAGGAGCTGGCGACGATCCGCTCGGGCGAAGTGGCCGATCTGGAACGCCAGATGATCGAAGCGCAGTCGGATTTGCTGGTCGCGCAGAAGAACCTGTCGTCGACCGAAGATCTTTTCGAAAGCAGGCTGGTACCGGAGCGTGACGTGATTACCGCGCGGCAGATGGTCGATAAATCCCGGGCCGAACTGGGCCGCATTGAAGCGATTTCCTCCATTTACGGGGTTTCCAAGGCTGCCGGCTACATTGTCCGGTCGCCGATCGACGGTTTTATCATCGACAAAAACGTAAACCGGGGTACGCAGCTGCGCTCCGACAATGCCGAAAGCCTCTTCACCGTGGGCCAGATTTCCGACGTGTGGGTGATGGCGAACGTGAACGAAAGCGACATTCCTAAAATCCGCCTGGGCATGGATGCCGATATTAAGACGATCAGTTTCCCCGACGAAGTTTTCAAAGGCAAAGTGGATAAGATATACAATGTCCTCGACCCCGAAACGCGGGCGATGAAGATCCGTATCCAGCTTTCGAATGCGGGTTTCAGGCTTAAACCGGAAATGCATGCCACGGTGGGCCTCAATTTTGAAGAAAGTGAACGAATGCAGTCGATACCTTCCCAGGCGGTGATTTTTGACAGAAGCAAAAACTGGGTACTCGTCTTCACGAGCAAAAGCAAGATCGAAGCACGCCCGGTAGAGATTTTCCGCAACCTCTCCAAGCGCACCTACGTCAGCAGTGGCCTGGCCGATGGCGAAACCGTCGTCTCGAAGAACCAGCTGCTAATTTATAATGCGCTGAATCAATGATTCAAATTTCACTCATCCAAAATTGACCCATGAACAAATTCATTCGGGGGATCGTTGGGTTTTCCCTTCGGAACCGGTTTTTTATATTTTTCCTGACCGGGTTACTGGTTGTAGCGGGGGTAGCGAGCTATCGCGCGACGCCGCTGGAAGCTTTTCCGGATATTACCAATACACAGATCATCATCGTATCGCAATGGAACGGCCGTAGCGCGGAGGAGATCGAGCGTTTTGTGACGCAGCCGATCGAGATCGCGATGAACTCCGTGCAGAAGAAGGCCAACGTAAGAAGTGTGACGATGTTCGGCCTTTCCGTGATCAAAATCATATTCGATGACGGTGTAGAGGATTTTTTTGCCAGGCAACAGGTGAATAACCAGCTTCATGCCGTATCGCTCCCCGATGGTGTAGACCCTGAAGTACAGCCGCCATACGGGCCTACGGGCGAGATTTTCAGGTATACCCTCGAAAGCAAGGACCGCGATAGCCGTGAGCTGCTCACCTTGCAGAACTGGGTGATCGACCGGCAGTTACGGAGCGTGCCGGGGGTGGCGGATGTGGTTGCATTCGGCGGGAGAGAGAAGATTTACGAGGTGCAGGTGAACCCCACCACACTGACGAAATACAATATCACGCCGCTGGATGTGTACGAGGCCGTTACGAAAAGCAATATCAATGTGGGCGGCGATGTCATAGAGAAAAACGGCCAGGCATATGTCGTGCGCGGGATCGGGCTGCTGGAATCGGCGCAGGATATCGGGAATATCATCGTCGAATATGTGAAGGATTACCCCGTGCTGGTGAAGCACGTGGCGGAGGTGAAAGAATCGGACCTGCCGCGGGTAGGGCAGGTGGGGCTTGATGACCGGGACGATGTTGTGGAGGGTATTGTTGTGCAGCGGAAAGGGGAAAACCCCAGCGAGGTGCTGGCGAATATCAAGGAGAAAATCAGTGAGCTGAATACCAAGATATTACCGCCGGATGTGAAGATGGTGACATTCTACGACCGTGATAACCTGATCGAATTCTGCGCCGATACGGTAAAGCATAATCTCATAGAAGGCATTGTGTTTGTGACAGTTATCGTGTTCCTGTTCATGGCCGACTGGCGCACGACGGTCATTGTCTCGATCATCATCCCGCTCGCATTGCTTTTTGCATTCACCTGTTTGTATCTCAAAGGCATGTCGGCTAACCTGCTTTCGATGGGCGCGATCGACTTCGGGATTATCATCGACGGGGCGGTGGTGATGGTCGAAGGGGTGTTCGTGGCGCTCGACCACCTGGCCCATAAGCGCGGGATGGAGCGGTTCAACCGGTTATCTAAGTTAGGTTTGATCAAAAAGACGGGCGGGGAACTGGGTAAGGCTATTTTCTTTTCCAAACTGATCATCATTACGGCACTGCTGCCCATCTTTTCGTTCCAGAAAGTAGAGGGTAAAATGTTCTCTCCGCTGGCCTGGACGCTCGGGTTTGCCCTGCTGGGGGCTTTGTTGTTCACGCTGACGCTGGTGCCGTTTTTGTGGTCCATGCTGCTGCGGAAAAACGTTCGGGAAAAGAACAATTTCATCGTCCGGTTTTTTACGAATACCGTTACCGCCGGTTTTGACTGGTGTTATGCCCGGAAACGACTGAGTTTTCTGTTGGCCACGGTTTGTCTGGGCCTGACGTTTTTCTCCGCAACCCTGCTGGGAACGGAGTTTTTGCCGCAGCTCAACGAAGGCGCATTGTGGGTGGAAGCCAAATTGCCGATGAGTTCGTCGCTGAGTGAGACCACCAAAATGGTGCGTGTTC
>CBIHPQ010000172.1:0-13610 GCA_966211825.1 uncultured Dyadobacter sp.
TCTTTTTTGACGAAATTGAGCAACAAAACCTTCTTCATCGAGCCGATCAGCAGCGACGAATCGCCAACGGCGTGCAGGGTGGTAGCCCCATAAATATCCCGTATCCCCGACAGCTCGCCCACATTGAATGCCTCGAAGCGCCCGGTATTCTGATGATATTGCCTCACCACGCCATTGTTGCACGCCACCCACACAGCGCCCGCAGGCGACACATGCAGGGAGATCGGCTGGTCGTGGCCCAGGTCCACGCGCGCGGCGCGGCCGGTACGCACGTGATAGCGGTATAAGTTAAGGTCGGAAATGATCCAGATGTTGCCGCTGCGGTCGCCCCGGATTTCGAGCACCTCGCCGGCCGGGATCAGTTTGAACGCGTCGAAGCGTTCCGCCACGGGATTGTAGCGGTACACGCCTTTGTGCGTGCCCACCCAGAGTTTTTCGGAGGTATCTTCATATAATGCAAAAATGGAATTGCTGCCGATGCTCAGCGAATCGCCCGCCACGCTCTCGAAGATCCGGAAGGTGTGGCCATCGAAGCGGTTGAGGCCATTGCGGCTCGCAAACCACATGAAGCCCTTTTTGTCCTGCACCATTTCCCCGACAGCATTGCCCGAAAGCCCGTCGGAAACCTGGTAGTTTCTGAAATAGAAAGGGATTTCCTGCGCCAAAATCCGCGTAGCAACAAGAAGGAAAAGCAGGATGGAAACGAATGCTCTCACTAATTCAATCTACAATATAAACATTAACCGGCCTGTAAAGATATCCACTAAAATCTTAGTTAAATCATAAAAAAATAGGGTGAGACATTTTGATTCAAAATTGAGACAAAACGATCATCCCGTTACCCGCTAAACCCGGAACTTCGCAGCATTCTTAATTAATCCAATATTATAATTAAATAGTAACAACGCTGCGGAGCTTTTCACCCAACTATTCTTCATGAAAATGAAATTATACAAATTAACCGAAGCAGGCAGACGCCTGCTGCCGGCTGGACATTCCCTTGCGCGTGCTACTGCATGGCTGGGCTGTCTGCTGCTATTACTTTCGGCCTGGCAAGCCGACGCTCAGAACACGGTACAAATTTCCGGTAAAATTTTGGATTCCAAGGATGTGTTGCCCGGCGTGGCGATCCTTGAAAAAGGGACCAACAACGGAACCGTCTCCGAAGCCGACGGGACGTTCAAGCTGCAAGTGAGTAATCCCAATGCTACCCTCGCTATTTCCAATGTGGGGTATGTGACGCAGGAAATAAACCTGGCCGGCAAAACTTACGTGGAAGTAAATCTTGCAGAAGATCAGAAAACCCTGAATGAGGTGGTGGTGATCGGTTATGGTTCTTTGAATAAAAAGGAAGTTTCCAGCGCTATTACGCACCTTTCGGGCAAAGACCTGCTCCGTGTGGGCAGTAATAACCCGCTTATGGCCATTCAGGGTAAGGTTGCAGGACTTTCGGTAACTAACACGGCTGCAGCCGACCCGAACTCTTCGCCCAATATCCAGTTGCGCGGTGCGTCGTCGAGAAGTGCCGGTTTGGGGCCTTTGTTTGTCATCAACGGCGTTCCGGGCGGTAACATCGACAACATCAACCAGAACGAGATCGAGTCGATCGACGTCCTGAAAGGTGGTGCTGCATCGGCTATCTACGGTACGCGGGGCAGCAACGGGGTAATCGTGATCACGACCAAAAAGGGTTCTGAAAATTCACGTATATTCTATGACGGTTATACGACATTCGACTACGCGACCAACCAGCTGGAAGTACTTTCCAAAGACGATTTCCTTGCCCACAAGCGCGGTGTCGACTTCGGCGGTAACACCAACTGGATGAACGAAGTAAAACGCAACCCTTCGTTCTCGCACAAGCATACGCTCCAGTTCTCGGGAGGTAATGGCAAAACCAACTATTTCACTTCCCTCGACTATCGCGATGCAAACGGTCTCGACCTCCGTTCGAGCAAGCGCGAATACGGTGGAAGGATCAATATCAACCACAAGACGGCCAACAACCTCGTGGAACTGGCCTTTACTGCTGCGCCGCGCTACACCAAGAGCAGCGATGCCGATTACAGCGGTTTCAATTACGCACTGACCCTGAACCCGACGCTCTCCGTACGCGACTCAGCCGGCAAATATGCTTATCTGACATCCGGATTTTTTGCAAATAACCCGGTTGAAGTCGCTAAGGGCGTAAAATCCGACAGGGAGTACAAGCTTCTGGATATGAACGGTTCAGCGAAGATCAATATCCTCGAAAACCTGAATACCGTCGTGACGATCGGTGAAGTGAATTCGTCGATGAGAAGGTATTTGTTTTCGCCTTCGACGCTTACGACGATCGTCAACGGCAGCAAGCGGAACACCGGCGAGCAGATCCTCGAAGAAAACGACCAGAAGAGCTTTGAATGGATTGGTAACTATTACCTGGACCTGAACAAGCATTCGATCAAGTTACTCGGCGGGTATTCGTTCCAGTATTTCACCTCGTCGGGTTTCAATGCGAAGAACGAGAATTTTCCTTCCAATGTGTTGACATACAATAGCCTGGGTAGCGGGTTGTGGAACTTGCAACAGGGGATCAACAATGTGGCGTCGTACAAGAACTCTTCGAAACTGATCGCTTTCTTCGGTCGTTTGAACTACGATTTCGATCAGAAATATTACCTGTCGGCAAGCTTGCGCCGCGAGGGGTCCTCGAAATTCGGTTTCTCCCACAAATGGGGCTACTTCCCGGCGGCATCAGCAGCATGGCGCGTAACGCAGGAGGGTTTCCTGAAAGACATTCCCTGGCTGAATGAACTGAAAGTGCGTGCGGATTACGGTGAGACGGGTAACCAGGATTTTGGTAACTACCTTTCGCTTGATACCTACGGCGGTTATGGCTATTATTTGTACAATGGCAACAATTATCAGGTCTGGGGGCCGAGCCAGAATACCAACTACGATCTGCGTTGGGAAAAAGCGGCGAATTTCAATGCCGGACTCGATTTTGAATTGTTCGGAAGCAAGGTTTCAGGTAGCCTGAACTACTACATCCGCACGAACAAGGATTTGCTGGGTAACTACAATGTGTCCAATCCGCCGAATATCCAGGGCCAGACGTTTGCGAACGTGGGTACCATGCGCAACACGGGTGTCGAATTGCAATTGAATGCATCCGTGCTCCGGAAAGGTGATTTTACCTATGACCTTGGCTTTACGGGCGCTTACAACAACAACAAGTTTGTGTCCTTCTCCAATGAACTTTTCAAAGGCCAGAAGTACGTGGACGTAGTGGGGATGCCTGCACCGGGTAGCCCGGGTACATTGCAGCGCTTGCAGGAAGACACGCGGATCGGTAGCTTCTACGCGCTCAAATCGGCCGGTGTGAACGACCAGGGTGCATTGCTGGTGTACAACAAAAAAGGTGAAGTGATCCCCGGCAACCAGGCGACGAACGACGACAAGCAGTTTGTAGGAAACGGCCTTCCGAAGTTCACAATGGGTCTTTCCAATAATTTCAAATACAAACAATGGGACCTGAGCGTGTTCCTGCGCGGCTCGTTCGGCTATAAGCTGTTCAATACCTACGCATTTTACCTCGGCACGCCAGCCACACAGGAGAATGCCAATGTGCTGACTTCGGCTTACGACGGCGGCAAATACTCGAAACTGACGAGCCCGTCGACGTACTCGACGCTGTCGGACTACTTCCTGGAACAGGGCGGATTTTTGAAGGTCGACAATGTAACACTGAGCTATACCCAGCCGTTGAAGACGAAATTCCTGCAATCGGTGCGGGTTTATGCGACCACGCGCAACCTGGTGACCTTCACGAAGTTGACCGGCGGCGACCCCGACCTGATCAACGTCAACGGCCTGTACCCGGGCGTGAACAAGAATGGCGACAACAATGGTACGCTCGATTACTATCCGTCGACCACCCAGTTACTGCTCGGCGTTCAGCTCACCTTCTAATTTTGAAATACAATGAAAAGCATTAATATATTAAAAAATACAATTCGGATCGGAGCGGGCGCGCTGCTGCTGTCGACCGTGGGTTGTACCAATCTGGACGAGGAACTTTACGACCGGATCACTTCCGGAAACTTCCTGCAAACGCGTGAAGACGTCACACGCGACTTCCTGCGCGCATTCGAACACAGCTATTGGAGCATCCAGGGCGGCAGCACGTTTATGTTGCAGGAAAACAGCTCCGACGAGATTATGACGCCGAACCGCCAGGGCGACTGGTTCGACGGCGGGCAGTTCCAGCGGGTGCATTACCACACCTGGACGCCCAACGACGGCTACACAGCCGACCCGTGGAATGCATTGTACGGCGGCGTGACGCTCGCTACCAACTCGCTGGAAGATTTGCAGAGCATTAAAGATCCTTCCAAATTCGAAATGACGCAGGCCGAACTCGACGGGATGATCGCCGAGTTGCGGACGCTCCGCGCGTGGCTGAACCTGCGCCTGCTGGATTTCTACCGCAATATCGTGATCGTCACGAAGGTGAAAGGTGAAACGACCGGCGGGCCACAGGTAACGCCCCAGGAAGCATTTGCATTCATCGAGCAGGAACTGAAAGAATCGCTGCCTAAACTGCCGACCGTGCAGGGCCTGGGCGCGAATGCGGTAGGCCGCTGGACGCAAGGTGGGGCAGCATCGTTGCTGGTGCGGCTGTATCTCAACTCGAAAGTTTACACCGGTACCGATCGTTTCGCCGATTGCGCAAAGCTTTCGCAGGAGCTTATCGATGGTAAATATGGCACTTACGCCCTCGAATCCCGCTGGGACGCGCCATTTGATTATAACAATTCCACTTCTAAAGAAACGGTATTCGGCTTCCCCGGCAGTTTCGGGCTGACCCACTGGCAGTACGACAGCGGCATGTATTTCTGGATGCTGCCCAACCTGGCGCCTAACTATTTCGGTTTCACGGATTTTGGTAATGCCAACCCCAAGTATGCGATGCAGCCGGGGCTTGATGTCGATGGAAAAGAGTACCCGCATGCATTGGGCAAGCCATTCGTGAAGTTTCAGAAATACCCGGATGATGTTCGCTTGAAAAAATACAAAAACCTGGGCAACAGCAAGCGCGAGGGAATGTTCCTGCACGGCTACCTGACCTACACCAACTCGGCCGGCAAGCCCGATACGGTGCGCGGTTTCAAAGGTCCGTATGCATTGTATTTTCGCGATCAGGTAGGCAAGTTCCTCGATGCGAAGCCAGGCACGCCGATCGCCGACAAAACTTCGAATATGAACAATGCGGATAACAATTCAGGTATTTTCCCCGTGAAATATCCGTTCTATCCGAGCGATGACGTGAACAAGATCTCGTCGGCGTATGCGGAGATCCGTTTCGCGGAAATCTACTATTCACTGGCTGAATGCAAATACCGCGCGGGGGATAAGGCTTCGGCTGCCGCATTGTTGAATGCAGTCCGCAAGCGGAACTATCCAACCGGCTCGCCAAGTCTCTACAAAGCCGACGGGAGCCAGCTTACCGACCAGGAAATGATCGACGAATGGGGTAGGGAGTTCCTCGTGGAGGGCCGCCGCCGTACCGACATGATCCGTTGGGGCGTGTTCAACAAGGGTACCTGGTGGGACAAAACGGCTGACGCCGACAACCATACCGAAATATTCCCGATCGGCCAGACGGTGCTCAACTCATCGCCGCAGCTGAAACAAAACCCGGGCTATTAACCGATTTCCGTTGCATTAAACCGACGGAAATCCATAAAGTTTTAAAACTAAAACCGATGACTGAACATCGTCAAAAGGGGCGGCAAGTTAAATCTTGCCCCCCCCGGGACGGTGGATGCGCCTCAAAAGGGCGCATTTTTTATTTTTCTTGGATTTGACTCGAAAGTTTGTAATATTTATTTGGGGCGCATCCTCACTTATTATGACATATCGCGGTTTCATGAAGGCCTTTGTCGTTTGTTTGATTCTGTTGATCTGGGCGTTTCGGCCGGTCAGGGGGCAGGTTAGCAAAATCCGCGACCTGCAACAAAGCCTCCCCGCGATCCAGGACAGCGTGCGCTATGTGGATGTGGTCAACCGGATTTCCCTCCTTTTTTATGAACAGAATGCCGACAGCACGCTTTACTATGCTTTGCAGGCCCGGCAGGTCGCGTTCCGGCACAACTATGAGCAGGGACTGGCCGATGCTACCAACAACCTCGGCGTCGTGTTCGACATTAAAGGAAACCTTCAACTCGCATTACGCTATTATAACGACGCCTATAATCAATATATCGTCCTGCGCGACTCTTCGAATATCGTGCAAACACTGATGAATATCGGCTCGGTGTATAATGTCAGCGGGCGTGACGACAAAGCACAGGCAAACTTCGACCGGGCGCTGTCGCTGGGCAACCGGATACAGCATGATTCGATAACGGCGCTGGTGATTTACAACTATATGCTGCTGTACCCGGCAAAGTTTTCGGGCAACCACAGGAAGTCGATGATCGACAAAGCTTACGGCATTGCGGAGAAATACCGGGACGTGCGTCTGGAACTCGCGATCGATCAGCTGAGGGCTGCTGAGCTGATCGCAGCAGGTGACGGGCAGGAAGGGGCGGCATTGCTGGAAAAGACCCTCGCGACTGCGCTGGAACTGGAATTGAATTACCTGAGCATGGACCTCCACCTTAATCTCGGTGATTTCTACCTTAAACAGGACCGCGCCAGAGGCATTGGGTTTTATACGAAAGCGCTCGACCTGGCCGAGAAAAAGAACTATCGCATGTATGCACGGGAGATCTGCAAGAAGCTTTACAGTTATTATGTAGGTCAAAAAGAGGATGCCCTTGCATTTAAATACAGCCAAAAACTGCTCAGGCTGTATGAGGAGCAGGCCGAGATCGACCGGGTTTCGGGTATCGATTACATTGAATACGCCGTGAAAGACCAGCAGCTCATTTCGGCCCAGATCAAATCGAAATACAGTTCACAGATGCTGACGCTCGCCGTGGCCGTGTGTGTCCTTACCTTGCTGACGATACTTGTACTCTGGCGGAGCTGGAAACTCACGAAAAAGACGAACCGCGTGCTGACGATGCAGTTCCGGCAGCTGGAATCGACGAGCGATGCGCTCGAAAAAAGCAACCAGAATTATGCACGGCTGATCAAGATCGTGGCCCATGACCTTCGCAATCCGATCGGCGGCATCAATGCGTTGTGTTCATTGCTGCAAGAGGAGGATACCACGGCCGATGAAGCCCGGCAGTATGTGGAACTGATCCGCGAGTCGAGCACGAGCTGCCTGCACATGATCAGTGATTTGCTCCAAACCGACTTTGATTTTAAAGAAACCGAACTGCATCGCAAGCCCGTCGATATGCCGGTTTTCCTCGATCACGCGGTGGCGTTGCTGACATTCCGCGCGGCGGAGAAAAATCAGCGCCTTATCCTCGAAGATCTTTCGCCCGTGGTAGTGAGCGCCGATCCCGACAAGCTGCTGCGTGTTTTGAACAATCTCATTGTCAATGCGATAAAGTTTAGTCCCGATGGCGAAACCATCCGGGTTAATATGGCACTGTCTGATAAGGGCGTCACGATTTCCGTGGAGGATCACGGGCTGGGTATTCCGCAGGATGCCGTTCCAAAGCTTTTCGACCCGTTCACGACGTCGAAACGACCCGGCACGGCCGGAGAGCAGGCGTGTGGTCTGGGTTTGTATATTTCCAAACAGATCGTCGAAGCGCATGGCGGGAGGATCTGGTTCGAAAGCGAAGAGGGGATTGGTACTACATTCTATGTTTTTTTGCCGGGAGAGAACGTCGGCGCATTCTCTCCGGCCTGATTCAGCAATTATTTCTTTTTGACCTTTTCGTCGTAGCTCTTTTTCAGGTTGGCAATGGCATTGTCGTATCCCGCTTTGTCGAAAAATGCTTCGGGGCGGTAAGGATCGGCTGGTTTGTGTTTTTCGTGAAGGGAAAACTGGCTCGCATGCGACGCCAGCCAGATGTCGAACTGTTCGTTTTTCATCGCTGCCAAGGTCTTCGCATAGTCTTTGCCTACCTCGGGATACCCCGGCATTCCCGACAAGTTAGTTTCATCCAGAATGCTTGGCATATTGGCGATCAGGACTTTGTAGGCCCGTTTTTCGTCCCTCACGGTAAGCGAAAAGCTGCTCGCGCCGGGCGTGTGGCCGGGATGGTGCAAGAGTTTTACCTGCATGGTGCCCAGTTTGACAATTTCCCCGTTTTTCAGCAACTGGTCGGGCTGTACCGGCTCGAAAGTGGCCCCGTGGCCGCCTAGTGCAAAGTCGGAGGCGCCGCCGTCGGCCATGGCTTTGGCATCTTTTTCCTGGATCATCAGCCTGGCACCGGTGGCTTGTTTGATGGCCGCCATACCCGCCACGTGGTCGTAATGCGCATGCGTGGCAAGCAATATCTTAATGTCTTCGAACTTGAAGCCCAGCGCCTGCACGTGCTTGCGAATGAGCGGTACGGATTCTTCAAGGCCCGTGTTGATCAGGATGTGGCCTTTGGGTGTCGCAATGAGGTAGCAGGCCAGATCGTAGGTACCTACATAATACAGGTTGCCTGCGATGCGGAACGGCCGGTAATCCTTCGCCCATTCCTGTTGAACGTACGGCAATTTCCTCGTTTTGTTTTGAGCCTGGGACGCAAAAGGGACGGCAAGCGCGCCGGCAATAAGTGTCGTTATCAGTGTTTTTCGAAGCTTCGGCATAAGATTGATGGTAAGCGCGCAAAGATAGAGGCGGTGTGGTAGCAATGCAAGATGTTTGTGGCGGCCGCGGCCTGCTAACCCATGGTCAGGGCCGCAGGCCCTTCTTAACAAACTGGTAATAAATACATAAACTCCGCGAAAAGTGAATGGGTGTTCTTTGTGGTACTAATTCACTTAATCAGTTTACGTTCACCATGAAGCCTTTATTTACTTACACTGCCCTGGCCGGCCTTCTTGCGCTTGGGGCGTGCCAGGACCACCGTGATCCGAACAGTCCGGACGTTACCCTGCAAAACCGTTCGGTAACACCCGTGCTCGCCAAACTCCTTCCGGGAGCTACCAATGGACGTGTTTCGGCCAACAATGTGAAACTTTTCTCACTCCTG
Organism: uncultured Dyadobacter sp.; assembly: GCA_966211825.1. GTDB lineage: Bacteria > Bacteroidota > Bacteroidia > Cytophagales > Spirosomataceae > Dyadobacter. Next base: position 9,081 of record CBIHPQ010000172.1, read on the forward strand.
AGCAGCGACGACCAGCTCGAACAATCTCCGAACTACGTTTTCGGAGGCTCGGCCGATGGCGCGGGGCTGTTCCAGAACCCCGACGGCAACTACACGATCCTGGTGAACAACGAAGACAATTTCTCCGTCTCGCGCATTACCCTCGACAAGGGCTTCAAACCGGTAAAAGGGGAATATATGCTCAATTCCGACGGGGGAACCTGGCGGTTGTGCTCGGCTACATTGGTTACACCGATCGAGCATGGTTTCGGGCCAGTGTTCCTGACATCCGGTGAAAGCGGGCAGGAGTCGCGCACGCATGCATTGAACGTCGATTCGGACGTAAGCCAGGCGAATATTTCGCGCGAAGTGGCCGGTTTGGGCCGTTGGAGCGCCGAGAACGCGGTGCCGCTTCCCAAAACTGCATACCCGGGCAAAACAGTGATCGTGATCGGTGACGACGATTCGGATGTAAACGGAGGTCAGGTAGCCATGTATTTGTCAAACACGGTGGGCGACCTTGATAACGGTGCTCTTTATATGCTGAAACGTGCTGATAACAATCAGAAAGAAATGGATATGACGCCCGGTACGAGCTATGATGTGGAGTTTGTTAAAATAGATAACCACAAAACACTCACCGGCGCGCAGATCAATGCGAAAGTAAATGACCTGAAAGCGATCAAATTCGGACGTGTGGAAGACGTGGACTATCGCAAGGGCGGAGCTGCGCAGGGGCGTGAAGTCATTTTCGCGGTGACAGGCCAGGACAACAGCGGCGTAAATGCCGACTATTCCCGTTCCAAATACGGCCGCATTTACCGGGTGGTACTCGATGCGAACGACCCTACCAAAGGCAAACTGGAAGTGTTGCTCAACGGCGACGACCGCAGCGGCATCGCAAAAACGTTCCAGAACCCGGATAACGTTTGCGCCACTTTCGATTACGTCTATATCATGGAAGACCCGAATGGTTATGGCGACGAAAAGCATGACGGATATGTGTATCAATATAACCTCAATACCAAGCAATTGACCCCTGTTCTTGAAATCGACCACCGCCGTACCGAGGCCGATGCGGCCAAATACAACGTAGGCGGTACTTCGTCGTTCGGCTCGTGGGAAAGCAGCGGTATGATCGACGTGTCGGATGTTACCGGCCGTCCCAACACATTCATGCTCGGCATTCAGGCGCACACGTGGCGCGGTGATAAATACAAGGGTGTCGACGGCGGCTCTGTTCGTAAATCGGAGAACCAGGCCAGCCAGCTGATCCTCATTGAAGGTCTGCCTCGTTAATTATATAGTTTTCAGACTCCTGGCCGGAATTTTCGGGCCAGGAGTTTTCCGTTTGATCAGATACCCACTCCTGCATTATGCTGAAATTCGAGCGTAACCCCAATTCGTTTATCTTCCGCCACCGGCGGCTGCTCTTTTCAATTTTCCTGATCATCATCATTCCGCTGATCGTATGCCTGATCTGGTGGCTGACAAGCCCGGAGGCGGTACCTGCGAAAGAGGTAAAACGGACATTCATGCAAAATATCACATCGCTCGACAGCGCTGTGAGCCGTTTGCAGGCCGATATTAGGGCCAGACGTCCGGCAGCCATTCAACAATCCTTCAAGCGCGCGCGGCTGGCCTACAAGCGGGTTGAATTTATCTCAGCCTATTACAGTCCGGAAACCACCCGCGCCCTCAACGGACCCAATATCCCCGATGTGGACGACGACCTGCGCGTCAACGAGCCGCAGGGGTTTCAGGTTTTGGAAGAAATGGTATTTCCCGAAGTTGCCACGGATGCCTATCCCGACATGCTGCATGCCGCCAACGTCATCCGTGCCAATGTAAACCGCCTGCGGAAGATTTCGGAGACCAACGACCTGACAGACAGCCATATATTCGATGCCATGCGGCTGGAAGTATTCCGGATCGTTTCAATGGGCATTACCGGCTTCGATTCGCCGGTTGCATTCCATTCATTACCCGAAGTGGCTTCCGCGCTGGGTAGCTTGCAGCAACAGCTGGCACACTACACGGCCAAAAGTGCCGACAATGTCCTGGCAGCACAGCTCGACAGCTCTTTCGACGCGGCCATCGGCTATATCCGCAGATCGCCGGATTTCGATGCGTTCGACCGGCTGACGTTTATCAAACAATACGCCAATCCGCTCAGCAGCCGGCTGCTCGACGCCCAGAAGGCGCTCGCTATCCCGGTTTTTACAGAGAAAAGATTGCTTTCCCCCGCCGCGCGGACCCTGACGGATTCGGGCGCATTCAATGCCAGCTACTTCATCAACTTCGAAGAGCAAACCATGACCGCACAGCGTATTGCGTTGGGTAAAATGTTGTTTTTCAATCCAATATTATCCAATAACTCGGGCCGCACGTGTGCTACCTGCCACCAGCCCGGCAAAGCATTTACTGATGGCGAGCCGAAGAGTTTCGCGATTGGTTTCAATGGCATGCGGATCAGCCGGAATGCACCTACTTTGTTGAATGCATCATTCCAGGCAGCCCAGTTCGCCGACTCACGGGTTACCTTCCTCGAAGACCAGGCGAGCGATGTGATCCGAAACCCGCAGGAAATGCACGGCTCGCTGCCCGACGCTGTGGCAGCCCTGCGCAAGCAGCCCGAATCGCAAAAGCTGTTCGAAGACGCCTATGCCGACGGCGTCACTGAAAGCAACCTCAAAAATGCCATCGCGAGCTACATCCGATCACTTTCCTCCCTCGACTCCCGACTCGACCGTCAATTCCGGGGTTCGGGGGACGTGCTCACTGTGGAGGAGAAGGCCGGTTTCAATCTTTTCATGGGCAAGGCCAAATGCGCGACCTGCCATTTCTTCCCGCTTTTCAATGGTACCGTACCGCCGGCCTATCTGGAAACGGAGAGCGAAGTGCTCGGGACACCGGCTACCGCGGAAGGGAAAACGGTGGACCCGGACGTCGGCAAATTCGTGCTCACCAAACGCGAGCCGCATCGCTACGCATTCAAAACGCCCACCATTCGTCACGTAGCGCTCACGGCGCCCTACATGCACAACGGGGTTTTCAGGACATTGGAAGAGGTGGTGGATTTTTACGATCGCGGCGGCGGAAATGGTTTAGGTTTTAATCTTGAAAACCAGACATTGCCATTCGATAAACTGAGTTTGACTGATCCCGAGAAGAAAGCGCTCGTTGCTTTTTTGAAGATTTTGTAAAATACAAATGCATTACTGACAATGGGTTGTCATTCTGGTGCGATTTCTTTGAAGTAAATTAATATTCACTTCAAACAACAACCCTATGAGCACAATCCTGAGTAATGGCACAACCATCAGCTACAAAAGCTATGGAAGCGGCCCCGCGACGCTGCTTTTCGTCCACGGCTCTTTCATTGACCAGACGTACTGGAAAGAGCAGGTTTCTTTTTTTAAGGAAAAATACCATGTGATCACCATGGACCTGGCCGGTCATGGCGAGTCGGGCACTAACCGGGACGAATGGACACTGCGAGGCATGGCCGAAGATGTCGTCAATCTCGTGAAGGAGTTGAAACTTGAAAACGTGATCCTGATCGGGCATTCGTTGGGTGCGAACCTTATATTAATGGCTGCTAGCGCCTATCCCGGACCGGTTATCGGTTTCATTGCCGTAGACAATTTCAAAAACCTCGCCACGCCGCTTCCGCCGGAATACGAAAGCCAGGTCGACGAGATCATCGCAAGTTCCAAAAAAGCCTATGCCGATACCAACGAGCACTACGCCCGAATGGTACTCCTAACGCCCGATACGCCGCAATGGATCACCAACAAAATCGTGGCGGCCTACCGCAATTCCTACGAGCCGATGGGCCAGCAGACGCTACCCCAATTTTTCGTCATGGATCAAATCGAGCGCGAGATTTTGCCCACTTTGCAGCCTAAAATGAACCTGATCAACGTCAACTATATGCCTACCAATGTGGAGGCTTTGGAAAAGAATGCGGTCAACGGCTATACACTCATCGAAATAGCAGGCACTTGCCATTACCCGATGCTGGAATCGCCCAAGGCGCTGAACGAAGCTTTGGACGAGGTGATCGACGGCGTACTGGAAGAAAAAGAATCGGTACGGGTGTAACGAACTGTCGTCTCACTCGTCTATCCATTGTCAAGTGTAAGCAATGGCTTCACAACCAAAAACAAAAGAGCAGACGTTTCGCCTGCTCTTTTTTGTTGTTTGAAATAGATGGGAGTGTTATAGTTTGTAGCGGGTGATGAAGGTGTTTGGAGTGGGATAGCTTCTGCCAAACAAAGTAACCTCATTAAATGTAGATGACTCGTAAAACCAGCCCGTTGCATATACATAGCCGTTAATGATGCAAATCTTATTAACCCGGTCCTCGTCGATACCCCCGTCTGTTATAGGCTTAGCGATCGTCGGACTGAGACTTTTTGGGTCAACTTTTGTGATGATAATGTCCGTGCTACCTTTGCTCCTGACAGAAGCCTCGCTGCTCATTGGGAACCACCCATTTCCATAGAATGATCCTGCGATGACAATATCACCGTTCGAGGCCAGTGC
>CBIHPQ010000173.1:0-13520 GCA_966211825.1 uncultured Dyadobacter sp.
ACTTTCACTGGTTCACGTCTGGAAAGAAGGCAATGAGTTTAAAACGGGCAGCTAAAATGATAGACGTGCACCATCACGTGATCCCAGGGTACCTGCAGGGTGCTTATCAATTCCCACAATGGAGCATGGCCCGGCATAACACATGCAATCACCGAGCCCGCGAACAAGTTCACGGGTCCGGTCTTTTTTGCAATCAAAACCGGTACCCCAGATGAATCGTCGGGAAAATCGACCAGCTTGCCTGCGAATAGGTATGCCCGCCTTTTGTCACTACCGAAGGATTTAAAGAATGTATCAAACCTACCCACGGCACCAGGTAAAGGCCTTTAAATTGGCGTTCCTGCTTACCCAACATGAACCGGTAACCCGTTCTTAATCCGAGGGTCACACCGCTTACCGACTGAGTTGTCTCCTCAGACTTCAAACCAATCTTGTCGGTTGCATAATCTGATTGCAGGCCAAAGAATAGCCCCCGGTTTGGGCGCAGCAGGTAATCAACCTTTAATCCACCTCCTGAACTAAAAACCGAGAAAAGTTTATTATCGAGGGCAAAATCGGGCTGTTTGATCCCGAAAACGCCGGCGTCAAACCGCAAATGCCCCTTCGTATAGCCAACATGGAATGAGTACCCGTTAAGTATGAAAGCAATCGGGTCGGCCTCGACCTCAAACCGATCGGGAGAATGCTGGCGCTGAGCATTACTTTGAAAGGACATTGACATGACAATCAGGATGATGATCCAGAAGCGACTCATAGTATTTTTGTTTTTTGATGAGTCGCAAAGATATCCTCCCTCGAAAAGACCAGTGGTTAACAAAAGATAAGAAATCAGCCCGACTGGGCAATCCTTTTACGAATCCGGCTGAGCGAAACCGGCGTTATCCCCAGAAACGATGCCAGGAGATATTGCGGTACGCGCTGCACCAGATGCGGATAATGCAGCGCGAACAGCTCATAACGCTCCTTGGGACCAGCCAGGATGTAAGACGACAGCAGCTGTTGCGAGGCAACAAACCGGGCCTCCATCACTTTTCGCATGATCACATGGGTCTTCGGGACCTGCTCGTAAAGGGCGTCAAGCTTATCTTTGGTGAGCACCAGCAATGTACAATTTTCAAGCGTTTCCAGATTTTGTGTGCTGGGCTGCTGCCTGATAAAACTTTCGAGACAGCTGGCGAACATATTTTCACAAAATATAAAAGCAGTGATCTGATCATTGTCTTTGGTCCTATAAAACAGCCGGGCCAAACCAGAGCTGATGAAATATACTCCCTGTTCGATTTCGCCTTCACTCGTAATGACCGTTTTGCTCTCCACCACCCTTTCCGTAAAAGCACCGCCCAGCAAGGCCCATTCCTGATCCGAAAGCGGAGCAAGGCTTTCAAATGCTGATCTGAGGTTGTCGTAGGCATTCGGGTTCGTCATGGTTTTTACAGTAGGCCGGACAGATAAGTTAATGGCACCAAAATGCCCGCACCAGGCAAGTTAATGCCTGGTAAAATACCTGTTTTTCCATTTCTAAGTTGCATTGTTGGTTTGATATTTTCTCCTGGTGATCAGACGGGCGCGTTCAATGGTGTCTGTTTAAAAAGATCGCGGGACCAGCGCCGGTTGAATACCTGAATAAGCATCGTAAGCAAGCGGAAGTGCCCCTCGCCCGGTAACATGCATGGCAATGCCCGTAAAATATCCGGAAACTTCCCGGCAGATTTACATAAATTGCCTTTTTAACAGAACACCTCTCGTATGGCACATACTACCTCCAACCCAAAGATTCACGAAGGCCGTAATTTGAAGCGATTTCGGGAAATGCTCGCGATCAAACAAGATCATCTCGCATTCGAGCTCGGCGAAGACTGGAACCAGCAAAAAATCTCCCTGCTAGAACAAAAGGAAAAGATCGATTCCGACATTTTGGAGCAGGTTGCGGCTATTTTGAAAATCCCGGCTGAGGCGATTCGGAATTTTGATGAGGAACAGGCGATTAACATTATATCAAATAATACTTTCGACAATTGTGCTCAGCCAGCTTCGGTTTTCAACAATTCTACAATCCACCCAATCGATAAATTGATGCAGCTTCACGAGGAGAAGATTGCATTGTACGAGCGGATGTTGAAGGAGAAGGATGAGATGATGGGGCGGTTGGAGCGGTTGATTGGGGGGAGGTGAATAGGCTCAACGCCAAAGCTCCGGAGGAGCTTCCTGTTTGTAGAAAAAATCAATGATCATAAATTTTTGGCCCCAGCGGGGCCTCCTGTGAATTAGACGGCAATGAATTTTTTAGTAAATTACATTGCTGCATGATAAAATTGAGGGAAATGAGGACAGGTAACACCATGACACAGACCGAATTCATAAAGACCTTTGAGGCCTTCCCGGCACGGGAACGTTTGGCTATTGCTAAAAAAATACAGGATCGCATGATTGATCAACTCTTTGAAGAACTCGACGCAGAGTTGCCGGATGTCGAAATGTCTACCCAAGAGATCCAGGATGAAATCAATGCGTATCGGAATGAAAAAAAGCAAAAAGCTCAGCATCGTCCTTGATGCCAATTGGTACATATCTGCCTGCATCAGTCGAAAATCCCGCCGGACACTTTATTATAATGTCTTAAAAAATCCAGATTTACAGGTATTCTATTCACACGACTTGATAAATGAATTTAGTGATGTTATCGAACGTCCAAAATTTTCAAAATACATTACGCGGAGGCAAATAAACCGCTTCAAGATCATTGCATTGAAGTTTTTAAATAAAACTAACGACAGACTAGCTCCTGAAATCGCTCGGGATGTGGATGATAATTATCTACTTGGGGTATGTGAAAGCTGTAAGGCTGATTATCTAGCTAGTGGAGACGACGATTTGCTGGTTTTAAGCAAGTATCAACAAACTAAAATTGTCACAATGGGACAATTTATTCAGATGTTGGACACTAGATAACCCCAATCAACTCAACTTCCAAAACCTCCTCAATCCGCACAATCGTCTCAATCGTAAAATTGCTATTCCCTTTCACCCAGGAATTCACAGTCTGAGGCGTTACCTGCAATTTCTCCGCGAGATCCTTTTGGCTCATGCCAAGTTTTCGCAGTTAAGTCAAACTAGTAGCCGGTTAATATCACTTATCCTACGACCCGACTAGTGGCAGAACGTTTCAGGCGCAGTTTGTAAATTCAACCGCATATCCCGACCGGGCAATTGTGCAAGCTGCACTTGCACAAATTACGTGGCGCGCTCATCATGGTGGGCTTTCAGTTTCTTTCATGTCAATCTTCGCAAAAATTCAAAAATCTTCCTATCTTCGTGTACACAAATTCGTACACCGATGAGAATCATATCAGCTAGGGAATTTCGGGGCAAGCAGAAGGATTATTTGGATCTGGCCGAGAAGGAACGGGTGATCATTCACCGGGGAAAGAATAAGAAATCAGTTTTACTCACGCCAATTGATGAAAGTACTGAAACTGATGTCTTTTTTTCGGACCCGCAAGTGTTGAATGCCATTAAAGAAGGTATTGAAGACGTGAAGGCTGGAAGAGTGACTTCCATTCGCGATCTTAAAAACATATGGGCAGATATTCTGTAATATTTCTGCCTCACCCGCCCTAACCCCAATCAACTCCACACCCAAAACCTCCTCAATCCGCACAATCGTATCAATCGTAAGAATGCCATTCCGCGCAAAAAAAGCCGTCTCCCACTCAGGAAGACGGCTTTCAACCCATTCTCAAATACTACTTCTTAAACACCTTAATCGACTTAGCCCAGGTCTTACCTTTTACCTTCACCACATACAACCCGGGTTTAAGCCCAGCCCCCAATGTCAATGCATTAGAACCGCCCGAATGCGTGGAAGTTTCCACCGCTCTTCCATTCATATCAAAAAATACAACATCAAATGGCTCGCCGGAATCCGGCACTTCGAGCTTGAAATTGGAGACAAAAGGATTAGGGTAAAATTTGATGTCGGAAGCCTCAGGGCTATTTGAGTCGGGCATGAATGCACTTTGCCTTGCACCAGACCCCACCGTGGTGACCGACCATTGCTGGTTTGAGCTGCCGCTAGTCTGCCATTGACTCAGATCCGCGCCGTCCTGTGATGTCCCCAGCCCATCCAAATACTGTCCGGTAGCGCGGTTTTTGTACTTTACGTAACTTCCTGCTGCCTCCTGTGACCACTGCTGATTATTACTAGTGCTAGCTGGTTTTTGAACAACGCCGGCTCCATTGGTTGCGCTTCCATTGCCATCCAGGTACAGGCCTGACGCACGGTTCTTTATTTTCACATAGCTGCCTGCTGTTTCAAAAGACCATTGCTGTGCCGTGCTGCCGCTGGAATGCCACTGTCCTGCAAGCGAACCATCCGAAAATCGGTACATGCCATCCATAAGCATACCAGTAGCCCGGTTGTTAAAAGAAACATAAGTGACAGCAGGCGCTTTCAGCAGAATGGCAGTTGTCGAAAGCGCGGGAACGGTGATGGTCAGCGAATTTGAATTCACAGCCACTGTGCTTTGCTGCAATGCATTTTGGGTATGCGATACAAAAGTCTCCGTTGCCGGTAGTGATGACAGCCGCAACGTTTGGTAATTTCCATTGGCTACATTAAAGTTGCTGAGATTGATCGTCACCGTGCGGGAGGCACTCATATCGCGGTTGACAAGCATCACCGTCAGCGAGTCGGCATTTTCGTTTACTGAGGAATAGGCCGATACCGTATTTTCTAGCGAGGAAGTACTGGACACGCTGTATTTTTTGGCATTCCTGGCAAAGAGGTGCAATGTCTCCCACATCCCGATCGACCAGTTCCAAGGCGAAAACAATTCAACCCCATTGTTTGCAAATGTCCCCAGATGCGAGGCATATATCACAGATTCGAGGCTTGGATTGCTGCTCGACATCGTTCCCCATTCGCTCACGCCGGGTGTAATGCCGTGATTTGCGCCGAAGTGCTCGGTCAGCCAGCCATCGATGCGCTTGAAAATGTATTGTTTGGTAAGAGAGGTATCCCACCCGCCGGTACTGGTCCTGATGCCATTTGACCCCGGATAATCATAGGTTTCATCGTAATAAATCCGGTGTCCCTGCAATGCCTCGGCATCGTTGCTATAATAAGGATAGTTGTGAATATCCAGCACGTCGACAAGTTTGATACCCGTTGCCTTGTACTCGTCGCCCAGGCGTTTGATAAAGTACTCCATCCAGGGATAATACCTACCGTTGATGTATATACTTTCATTGGACCATTTGTACCAATGCCACTCAGAGGTGTTCACAGGCCCGCAAAGTTTGACGCCCGGATAGAGCGCTTTCGCTTTCTTCGCCAACTCTATGTAGCGGTCTACAAAGGCGGCGGCAGACAGCTGGGTCGGCATAGCCCAATCGTGCGTGCCGCTCCATATATCTACCTCGTTATCCATACTCCAGTAAACGAACTTGTTTTTGTTAAACCCCTTGCCATTGGTCCCAAACCAGGAGTTAAGAATGGCTACCGAAGAGTCCGCCGGCCACGGCTTACTGAACAAATCCTTGTTCCCATCCACCAGGGCCGCTCCCGCAGCATCCGGGTTAGGTGTGCCGCCGCCAGCCAGATTCTGGTGATAGCCATTCCACCCCGGGTGGGCCTGCATGTAATCCCAATCTGGAAAATTGTTCTGCCCGTTGGATGCAGCCCTTCCCAGCAACTGAAAGGCAAACATGCCTTGTATGTTGGAAAAGTTGTTATTGACTTTTTGTGCGGAAGCATCCCAGTTAGCGCCATAAACGTTGTTAAACCAGTCGGGATGAACGGCCAGTTTTGCACGCCAGTTATAAGCCGACATGTTATTACCTCCGCCAACCCGCGCGAACTTCAACCCTGCGTCTTTGTAAAATTGGTCTGGTCGGTCAAACCCCTCGTTCCGCCCGTAAATGTTAGGTGAAATAAGGCGTTTGTTCTGAGTTGCATTCACTGAAATGGTGACGTTCTGTGCAAAGGCTGTCATCGAGATGCAGCACAAGACTGCCCATACCAGGCACGTTTTGGCCAGGTAAAGTACTAATTTTTCCATTTTTTAATCCTGTTTAGTTGGTTTGCTTTTTCCCTATTTATTGGAGGAGAGTTATATCCTGGGACGCGCCGGACTGGCCGTCGTTTAAACAATCAACTTGTAGTAGGAGTGGAAATGGGTTAATTTTTATTCTATCACGACTTTAAACGTGTAGCTCCCGAGTGAGATCAGGTACAGCCCCTTTGGAAGATGAGAAGTGTCATAAGTACTCGCAGAAAAATCAGCCTGGTCATCCAGTATAACGCCAGCTGTATTCCGGACGATCAAATGCCTTTTTGCGGGAGGAACATCAAAGCTCAATTTTCCTCTAACCGGATTAGGATATACGATTACCCTGATCCCGGATTCATTTTTCACATTGATAGTCTTTGAAAACGTGAAGCTGTGATCAAAATCCAGTTGTTTCAAACGATAATAAGCGTTCGCAAGTGGTTGCTTGTCCACAAAGTGATAATCAGCCCTGGCCGACACCGTGCCTTTACCTGCCACAAAACCAATTTTTTCGAACGTCACACCATTCTGGCTGCTTTCCACTTCAAAGCCTTCATTGTTCACTTCCTCTGTTGTGCTCCAACTTAATATATTGCCCTCAGATGAAGCCTTTCCTGAAAAACTGATCAAGTTGACCGGCAAAGTGCTTTCATTAGCCAGCAGAATGGCCGTTGTCGAAAGCGCGGGAACGGTAATGGTCAGTGAATTGGAAGTGACGGCTACTGTGCTTTCCTGGGACGCATTTTGCGTGTGCGATACAAAAGTCTCCGTAGTCGGCAATGATGCCAGCTGCAAGGTTTTGTAATTGCCGTCGGCTGCATTGAAATTGTTCAGATTGATCGTCACCGTGCGGGAAGCATTCATGTCCCGGTTGATCAGCATTACCGTTAAAGAATCAGCACTTGGGTTTACAGATGAGTAGGCCGATACCATATTTTCATCCGAAGAAGTGCTGGAAACGCTGAATTCCTTCGCATTCCTGCTGAACAGGTGCAATGTTTCCCACATGCCGATCGACCAGTTCCATGGCGAAAACAGTTCAACGCCATTGTTGGCAAATGTGCCTAAATGCGAGCCATATATCACAGATTCAAGGCTCGGGTTGCTGCTCGACATCGTACCCCATTCGCTTACGCCGGGTGTTACGCCATGATTTGCACCGAAATGCTCGGTCAGCCAGTCATCGATCCGTTTGAAAATATATTGTTTGGTAAGCGAGTTGTCCCAACCGCCCGTGCTCGATTTAAGGCCGTTTGAACCCGGATAGTCGTAGGTTTCATCATAATAAATCCGGTGTCCCTGCAATGCTGCCGCATCGCTCCCATTATACCAGGGATAGTTATGAATATCCAGCACATCTACCAGCTTGATACCGGTTGCCTTATATTCATCGCCGAGGCGCTTGATGAAATACTCCATCCAGGGATAATACCGGCCATCTATCCATATACTTTCACTGGACCACTTGTACCATTGCCACTCGGAGGTGGTAACAGGTCCGCAAATCTTGATGTCAGGATTGATTGCTTTCGCCTTCTTCGCCAATTCAATGTAGCGATCCATAAAAGCAGCGGCAGATAGCTGTGTTGGCATGGCCCAATCGTGGGTACCATTCCAAATATCCACCTCATTATCCATACTCCAGTACTGGAACTTGTCTTTGTTTAGCCCCAAACCACCCGGCCCAAACCAATGATCAAGGATAGCCACGGAAGAATCAGCTGGCCACGGCTTACTGAACAAATCCTTGTTTCCCTCAACCAGCGCCGGTCCCCCCTGATCGGGGTTAGGTGTGCCGCCGCCGGCTAAATTCTGATGGTTACCAAGCCAGCCCGGGTTAGCCTGCATGTAAGTCCAATCAGGGAAGTTGTTATTGCCGGTGGACGCAACCCTACCCAGTAGCTGAAAAGCAAACATGCCCTGGATATTGGAAAAGTTGTTATTAACTCTTTGCGCATGAACATCCCAGTCGGCGCCATAAACATTGTTAAACCAGTCGGGATGGACGGCTAGTTTTGCCTTCCAGTTGTAGGCCGACATGTTGTTACCGCCGCCAATCCGCACGAAGCGCACCCCCGCATCTTTATAAAATTGGTCCGGTTTGTCAAAACTTTCATTTCGCCCGTATATGTATGGTGAGATCAGGCGCTTGCCCTCAGTCGCATTCACTGAAATAGTGACATTCTGCGCAAAGGCCGTGACCGGGACAGCGCAAATGAATGCCCACACCAGGCTCGTTTGGGCCAGGTAAAGTATTGGTTTTCTCATTACGAATTGCTTTAATTTTGGTTGCTATTTCCTATTAATGATTTAAGGAGAGTCATACCTGTGCCCGCCTGCGCAGGCCTTGTTGTTACTTCCGGATGTAATTGTGAATGGCAAATTCGGCCTTGTTCGGATCCTTGAAAGCTAGTTGCATCCTGTCCTCTTTAAGGCTGATGACATAGGCTTTCGACCAAACCTGATCCCTGCCCATATTAAGCGGAACAGCACCGATGAAGGATATAGTTTTTGTCTTGATATCAAAAAAGTAACTGCCCTGGAATGTCCCGTTTTTCGCTATTCCTTTCTGGATCACCTTCAAAACAGGCTCGGCTGAACCGGCCTTGATGCCGAATGTCATCGTACCGTAGTCCTGCGCGGCGCCCATCCAGCTGTCATAACCAGGGTCGTACAGCCAGCAATCTCCGCCCGTTTTAGTGCATTGATTATCCCAGCCGTAATCGACACCCGAAAAGTACAATGGGCCTTTAAATTTGGCTGAAACACCTTTTGCATCGAGGTCCAGCACCCAGGTTTTCTCCTTACCGATTCCACCGGCAAGCAATGTAAACAAGGGATCTTTATAATATTCCAGGATGGCAGGGTCAAAGATCCGGATGGAATAATTGATTGTGTCGGCCGCTGTCCCGTAAGTGATTTTATTCGCCAGTAAAGGATCCGAGCCGGAAAAATTGGCAGGAACTTTAACGATCACACTCGAATCGGTGTAAATAGCTGCCTTCAAATCTGCCGCAACTCCTTGAAATGCTATTTTTAAGGCTTTTTTGAGGTTATATCCAACAATGTTGATCGTCTGACCGGGCACAATGATGCTGGTAACCGTATCCTTCGGAGCAGTGGCATAATTCCTGACTCTGGAAATAATAGGCGGACCGGTAATATTAATGGTGAACGAAGTTGAACCAGCGCTGTTCATTACAGTCACGACATTCACTTTTTCCCGTGCAATAGAGTCAAACGGAATCGAAGGGACCTGCACCACAATGCTTTGGTCTGTGATTAAAGTCGGATTAATGTTGGCCGGTCTGCTGCCGAAGTAAACCTGCGAAATCTCTCCCAGATTCTTCCCGAGCACAACTACCCATTGCCCGGCCCTCAGCGTGTCCACCAGGCTGTCGCTGGGCGATGCGGCGTAATTTCGTATTTCGGTGATAACCGGGGGCGCGGGCATGTCATCCTTTTCTTCGCATGCGGACAGCACCAGAACACCGGCAATGCAGCAAAACAGCAAAAGGCAAATTCTGTTATATAGGTTTTTTTTCATTTCTCTTGGTTGTTAAAACGAGTAAGGCACAGGAGCTTCGAGCAATTTGGGATTAGCCGTCGCTTCGGGAGAGGGAATCGGGAATCTGAATGTATTGGAGCTGGCGGGCGTGATAGCGGCGAGCGGGTTCCCTTTTGTTACAACTCCACCGTCGTAGGTAAACAGGATCCGTTCCTGTTCGTTCAATTTTTTGATAGCCTTCGGCTCGTTATAGAAAGAAAGTCTTGCCAGATCTTCCCAAAAATGCCCTTCGGCTGCGAGCTCAACCCTTCTCTCCCTGAGCAGCGTTTCCTCGTCCAGGGAAGTTACCGGAGCGAGGCCGGCCCTTGCACGCACTTTATTGAAATACAGCAGGGCATCCGAATTGGTTGTAGCCGTACCATTTCCCATCACTGCTTCCGCATAGATCAGGTACACTTCGGCAAGCCTTAGCAATGCATTGTGCTCAGTCGAAGATGTCAATGTCATCGTCGGCGCACTGTTATCGACCCTGGTACCGATGATGTGCTTTTTCAAACCGGCGTTACCTGTGAATTTATATCCTCCTCCTGCCGCATTCAACTCTGGGTAATAGTCACCTTTGAGCATCATGGTGGCCTTCCTTCTGATCGTGTCTTCCTTCGCATATTGCTTGTAGAGGTCATAGGTAGGTGCTATGCCAAACCAACCCGCCTGACCAGCCGCCGATATCTCCGCGCCACCGGGCGAATAAACTTGCAGCATGTTTCCTTCAAGCCAGCCGGTACCGGGTGCCCATTGCAATGCAAATAAAGATTCCTGATTATCGTTAAACTGCGTTTTAAAAAGATCGGCATAATTGGGCAGCAACGACAATCCGCTTTGTTTGCAGACATTCCCGGCATGCAGTTTGGCACTGTCAAGAAGCGCCTGGTTGCGCGGACCACTGCCTTTTGCATCTACCCCGGCCCAGGTCAGATATACTTTACTTAACATACCTTGTGCCGACCAGGTCGTCAATCTGCCCCCTACATCCTTCACAGGAAGGTTTTTGGCTGCAAAAAGAAGGTCATTCGCAGCAAAACGAAGCACATCTTCCACGGGATTGCGGCGAACAAGTGGCGTACTGATCAACTCGGTATTGTCTTCGATAATCGGCACATCTCTCCATAACAAGGCCAGATTGTAGTAAGCGAACGCACGCAAAAACTTAGCTTCTGCAATGGCTCCGAGCCTGTCTTTTTCAGGAATGGTAGCCGGTGCCTTTTCTTCAATGGCTTTGATGGTCACATTGCAGTGCGCGATGACCTTGTACATGCCTTTCCAGTTGGCGATCATAATTTCGTTGCTCCCCGTAACTGCAAACGTATGCAACTGCACAGCGTCTCCCCAATAATTGACGGCCATATTACCGCTAAGTACTTCGCCAATAGGCAAGAAGCAGTTATAATTCCATTCGGCCCATGGCTTGCCACCGTAGAGTGCCGCCGTGGCCAGCCTGAGGTCACTGGTGGTCTGGTAAAAATTGTCTGCGCTTATCTGGGATAATGGAGGTCGGTCCAGAAAGCTATCGCTGCATCCGGCTGAGAACAGGGCAAGGCAAAGCCCGGCTGCCGCCATTGTTTTTTTGATTTTCATTGCTCAATATTTTTATAGATTCACATCAAATGAAGAATTGTCTCCCGGCATTAGCATATAACTCTGCTGCGCCGTTTCGAAGCAATTATTTGGTCAACTGCAAACTTGCGCCGACGGTAAACACTCGCGGTTGCGGATAAAAACCATTGTCGTAGCCTGCATTCAGCGGATTCCATGAGCCAATTTCCGGATCCATTCCTTTGTACTTCGTGATCAGGAATGCATTGGACACGTTGACATAGACCCGCAATGAATGGATGTGCGCTTTTTCCAATAGTTTGTCGGAAAGCGAATATCCTAGTGAAATAGTCTTAAATCTGATAAAGGAGCCATCCTCGACATATTTATCGGAAGCTCTGGTATTTCCGTTTGTATTGTCATTTCTAATACCCGGAATATCAGTATCAGGATTTACCACATACACGTTATTGATGTCGGTTGCAGGTTTTGTTGGATCAATCAAAGCAAGTTTGGCGTAGTTGTTTAGTGCTTTAAGATATCCGAAGCTGGTTCCCGGAAATTCCCCGGTCATGCGCATTTGATTGAATACCTTGTTGCCGTAGTTGCCGGTCAGGAATACATTCAGATCAAATTTTTTGTAGGAAAACGAATTGTTCAGCCCTAATTGAATTTTCGGGATCGGTGATCCGAGGAAGGTTTGATCGCGCTCATCAATCATCTTATCGCCATTGATGTCCTTGAACTTAAGGTCGCCATACCAGATACTACCTCCTGCCGCGCCTACGGGCAACGGGGCTCCGTTCTTGGTCGGCAAGGCATGCGTCTCAAAATCCTCTTTCTTCGCAAAAACGCCGTCTGCCTTGTATCCAAAGAATTGACCGATCGAGTTCCCTACAACCGTCTGGCTATATGGCGATCCAACGAGCGACGCACCGTCGGTATTCAGTTTCAATACTTTATTGACGTTACGGGACACGGTCAGGTCTGTCTTCCAAGTCAAGTCCTTACCCTGGATGTTGGTAGAGCTGATCTTAAAGTCGAATCCTTTGTTGCTGATCGTACCCACATTCACATACGGCGCATCCAGTGCCCCCGGAGACCAGCCAACTATCGTTCCCGAATAAAATGGCAACGGGATCTGCATTAAAAGACCGTCCGTTTTCCGGTTATAAAAGTCGACAGAGAAGCTGAGGCGCCAAGACAGCAATGCAGCGTCAAGGCCAATATTGCTGTATTTTGTTTTTTCCCATTCCACATACGGGTTGCCGATGTTCTCGGTGAGCTGGGATATACCCGATAAACCGGTGGCGACCGTAGCTAACGTAGATGTATAGGCGAAGTCGCGCACGTTCTGGTTATTTGTTAAACCATATCCTACCCGAAGTTTCAATTCATTGATATCCTTGAAATTTTTCAAGAAATCTTCATTATGGATTTTCCAGGCGACAGCACCAGAATAAGTAGTCACCCACCGGTTTCCGGCCGCAAACCTGGAAGAGCCGTCGGCCCGCACGTTGCCGGTTATCAGATATTTATCGAACAATCCCAGATTCAACCGGCCAAAGTATGACTCCTGCGCATTCTGGCTTTTTGAACCGGCGTTAGTGGCCGAGGTCGGATCGCCACTGCTGATTACCTGCACGTTATTGGAAGGGAAGTTGTTACGCCCCGCCGATACATTTTCACCTTTGCTCAACTGCGCCTCGTGGCCCACCATGACATTGGCATTGTACCGTTCGTTGAACGTATGCGAATAAGTAAGGTAGTTTCTGATCGTCGTATAAATGTTTTGACCATAGTTGTAAGATCCGCTGTTGCTGGTGTTTTTCACAAGCCCCATTGTGTAGCTTGGGTTGAATCTATCCTCGGTAGCCATTGAAAAGCTTCCCGTAACTTCATTCCGCAACGTCAGCGATTTGCCGAACAGAATCTCTGCATATGCGTTTCCAAATATCTGATTTCTGTTCGCCTGGTCCTTGTTGATCGTCGCGATAGCAAATGGATTGATGGTACTGTTTACCCAACCGTTAGGGTTATACGCACCACCCCAGCTGCCATCCGCAGTCCTCACGGCAATGTCGGGAGTCTGGCTGAGCGCTGCGTTAATGACATTTGAACTGGTCGAATTTACATTCTCTTTGATATTGGCCAGTTGCAGACTGGTCCCGATCTTCAACCAGTTGGTCGTCTTGTTGTCGAGGTTAAGTCTGACGGATACCCTTCTGAAATCCGAGCCCGTAGCAATCCCTTCCTGCTTGAAATACGAACCTGAAAACAGGTATTGTGTTCTCGTGTCACCTCCGTTGATGGTAACCGTGTGGTTGGTCATCGGCGCGTTTCTAAATAGCTCCTTTTGCCAGTCGGTA
>CBIHPQ010000174.1:0-13280 GCA_966211825.1 uncultured Dyadobacter sp.
CGTGCAAAAGGCATGGTGCGCTGTCGGTGTCTGCGACAATAGCCTTCCTTATTTCTCGCTATCCCCGGCCAACGCAGTTTCAGACATCGAACCGTGGCCCGGCGTCAAGGTCAATTTCTCATGGGACAACGATCCTCGGGTCAAAAAGATAGCAATACAAATGTCTACCCTGTACGACTTCTCAGCCAACACACAGACAGTCGAGGTGGGCAAATTCGATTTGCTTTTCAAACCCGGCGGAGGGATAGTATATGTCGGAAATGCCACAGGATATTACCACCCCGGGGAAACAGTCTATGTACGAGCTAAGATTATCGAGGCTGAAGCCGACTTTTGTAAAGGACTGAACCCGCTTTGCCAATTGTACCAGCAATACGGCCCCACACATGCCTTTAAACTTGATAACAAAAAGACACAATTCTGGCATGCGATACCTCAAAAGGGTTTCATTGTCAATGCCTGGAAAGATCCGACTATTTCTTGGAAATCGGAACCCAATGCGGAGAAATACAAATTTCAGGTAGCGGCTGACAAGAATTTTTCCGGTTTGATTTACACTGGTTCAGCGAACCACACCGGTAATTTCTCAGAGTCGGGAGTAATCAATGCGGCATTAGAAACGGACAAATACTATTATGTAAGAGTCCGCCCGGAACGAAACAATTCAGCTAAGATTATCAACAACTTTGGCGAATGGTCGAAAACGGATAGCGTGCAGGCGTACATGCCTACCACAAGTGTAATTCAGGCACTAAACCAAAAACCCAACGACCCCGCAACAACGGTTAGTTCACTCGGCTTTGGAGTAGATTGGTACGCTGCCCCGGGATCTGCCCTTTTCCGTATTGAGGTTGCCACAGATGAGCTTTTCACTAACATAGTTTATTCACAGGTAGCGCCGGGTAATCAAACTAATGCATTAGTAACCCTTCCTGCACTGGCCAATCAGACAAATTTGTTTGTCAGAGTATTGCCTCAAAAAGGCGTTATCTATGCCAAATGCACCAACTTTTGGCGGGTCAAGACGGACAAAGATGCGACATTGCTCGCAATGGCCGAGCCTGACCAAAAAATACCTATACCCTATAGAACGTATTTGGGTAACAAATTTAAATGGACGCTGGGAACTGTGAACCCGGCCCTTATCAATCATTTTAAAGTTCGTGTTGAAGAAAAAGAATCCGGTCAGGTCGCCTTTTTCAACACGCCGGGAAAAGCCCTGGAAAAAGAAATCGTTGATCAGCTTATATATGATGACCACGTCGGAATAGAGGTAAGCGTGCAGGGTGTAGGCCCCCTGGGTGCAGAAACGGGATTCTCACCCGCTTTCAGCTATACAATATGTCAAGATCAGCCATTTCCGAAATTCCCAAATGAAAACGACAAAATTGACCCCGCACTGCCCGTAATGATCACATGGGAACCGAGTCTGTGGCAGGAACCCGGTGAGCAATACCAGGTAACCATATTAAGTAACGGAATTCCTGTAAATGGCTTTAACAATGCGCCTGCAATGTCGACTTCGATGTTGCTACCGGCAGGCACACTTGGCAACGGGAAAAACTACACGCTTACCATCAAAAATTCGGGAAGTTGCGTCGGACTTAACCCCTGGACCGTGTTATTCTCAACCATCGCTGGTGGAAACAACAACCCACCGGCCACGCCTTTAAAAGATTTAAGTATTCAGCTCAGTGCTTTCAGACATGAGTTGGATCCTGCCGATCCATTCTCGTTTGAGAATGCCGACTATACACTGGAATTCGAGGTACTGGATCCCGATGGAAACAAAGTTGAGGTGGTGGATGGCATTGGGAATGCAGTATCCGAGCTATTAGTCGATTCGGAGAATGCTGTTCTGGGAATGTTTGCCAAAGATCAGCCGGTGGGCAAATACACCCTGAAAATGAAAATACTAACTATTTCTGATCCACCGGTATATTATCCCTTCGATCAGCCCCGGTTTTCAGTGAGCGTTAACGGGCAAACTGTGATAAATGATCATATCATCACGATTAATCCTTTTGACCCCGTTTACGACGAGTGGAAGCCAGATTTTCAATTTACAGACATCACACTGGACCACAAATAACTACATCACACTTAATCAATTAAATTATGAAACGAAGTATCAAACTTTTGATTTGCGCAGTGGCAGTTTTAAGTGCTGGCATGGCAAATGCGCAGGAAGTTCACCAATCACGCTCACAGCTCGATTTTGTCAGAAAGGGCTCCTTGCTCACCGTTCGGAGCGAATCCGGAAAAGAGATTGGCACTGTTGATCTCGACAGGCCGGCTGTAAAGGGCAAAATTATCGCGTTCAGATACTCGGCTAAAAAGAAACAGGAGGTCGAAAATGTAGCAAGTTCAATCAATATCTTCCCCAACCCGGCCTCGAAAGAGGTGATCCTGCAATTTAAAGGGTTATGGAAATACCCGGTTGACGTTCAGATATTCGACAAAAGTGGCAACACGTTGCAAACCACCCGGCTGAAAACTGCTGAACAACCACTGAATGTAGAGTCCCTCCCGCAAGGTTTTTATATTCTGAAAGCGCAATCGGGCAATGCCAATGCGGTGGAAAAACTGGTTGTACAGTAATCAGAACGGGAGTATAAAACCTATGCTCCCGTTCTTTATTACTTGCTTACCAGATTCTTTGAAAAGAACGGCAACATCTTCGTCTCGATCCGTTCTCCTACCTTATTGATATGATCGCCCTGATATTCTTCATAGGAATGCGGGATCTTGTAAACATCCAGCACCTGATGAAGGATTTTAATATTGGAGGCAATAGGCTGGTCGCGGTCGCCGGCATCGAAACCGATTCCCTTCATTTGTTTTAGGTTGGTAATGTACTGGTCGATATTGGAAAGCGGCATATTGGCATTCCATTTGTTTTCCGTCGCGGGAGATACTTTACCGTTTTCGACGATCGGGTCGGTGTAGAATGGAGGGCGCGTCGGGTTGGGCGACCAGGCCGCCGCATAAGCAAGTGCCGCCTTCGTCATAAAATCCGCTTTGGCAATGTCTTCCGGCTTTTTTACCGCTTCAATTTTCGCTATCGCATCAGCAGAGCGGCCATTACCCGGTGCCAGACAGCAGGGACTCAGCAGGTAAATGCTCGAAAATATTTCAGGATGTCGCTCGCCGATTCGGATTGTACCATAACCGCCCATCGAATGCCCGGCCAGACCGCGGCTTGCAGCTTTTGCGATCGTCCGGTAATGCTGGTCAATGTAGGTGACGAGTTCTTTGGATACAAAATCCTCCCAATTACCGGCGGTGATCGAGTTGGAATAATAACTGCCCCCACTCCGCGTAAAGGCATTCGGAGTGACGATAATCATCTCCTGCGCCGCACCGGATTCAAATACCTTATCGACAATGACGGGCAGGTTGATCCAGTGTTTTACAACTCCATACCACTGCGCGTCCGTGTCCGTGAAGCCGTGCAGCAAATACACGACAGGATAACGGCGCTTCGATTCCTTTTTATAGCTTGGCGGCAGGTACACAGATACGTCAGGATCGGCGGGGTTCCCTTCGAGGTTGCCTTCCAGCGACTTGCCGTGCACTTTAATGCGCTCCACAGCCCCTTTCAATGGAGATTGCGCGAAGGCTGCAACGGATGTGAGTAATGTGATAAACAAAAAGGCGGTTAATCTCTTTCTTTTCATTGTGGCCAGGTTTGAATGTGCCCCAAATTAAAAAAGATTAACCGCCCGTTAAAGCGCTTTTCTTCAGGATCAGTAATTAAACCGCTGTCCTTCCGATAAAGTCGATACATGCCTCAGTTTCCCATGACGGAAATCGCTGTAAAGCTCCCGGATCTCTTCTTGATGGTCCGAAATAAAAGGCCCGTGCGAAACAATTTTATCGTTTTGTGGTTCGCCTGCATACAGTACCATCCGCGCACCGCCAGGTCCGGCCGCGGCCGTGAGCTCGCTCGTATCTCCGGAAGAACCCCGGCTTAACCAGCCGATCTGATTGGTTTGCAATGCTTTCTCCTCGGCCCCTACCCTCACCGTTCCTTCGAGAACATACAAAAATGCGTTGTACGAGGCGGGCAAAAACTCGTTCAGCTTTGCGCCAGGCTGCAACCGGATATCGGCGACAATGAGCGGCACATGGTTTTTCACGGGCGAATGCAGCCCGGCATACGATCCGCTGTATAGCACCGTCTTAACACCATTCTTATCGGCCGTCGGCGCGTTTTCAAATGCAAGATCCTGCACCCTCGGCTCGGCCCATCGCTCCACTTTCGGCAGGTTCAGCCACATTTGCAGCAAGCGCATCCGCAACCTTCCTTCAATAGCCTCCGTATGCACGATGCCGCTGCCGGCCGTCATCATTTGGAAGTCGCCCTGCTTCATGGTATGCATTTCGTCACCGATTTCGCCTTCCAGCAACAGCGACACGGTCTCGAAACCGGCGTGCGGGTGCGCCCCCCCTACCGGCTCGTCATCTTTTTTATCGAGAAAATCGTCCATCAGCAGAATGAACGGGTCGCTGTGCTCGAATTCGTTGTAAATAACTGCCCGGGCCGTATGATCGGGGCCAAGAAAGCCCGGTTCTGCCGGCGGTGTTTTGATACTTACTATGTTTCTGGTTATGCTCTGATTTTCCATGATCTGCCTTTTGTTCAAAATAGATAAAACCATTAAGGTCTTGTTTAGTAAACAAAAACAGCTCGTCCAATATCCGTATAACCCACTATACATTTGGTTAGCGACGCGGCAGAATGGCCGGTTGCCATCAACCAAAAAGGCCATTTAGTGACAAAAAAATTGCCTGTAATAGGGAAAAACAGGGCAAATGCTAAATTCTTTCTGTCAACTTTTTGTTAAAAAAAGTGACAGGGCTGCAAAACTCGTCTGCACAGCCCCAAGCCATGTGTTCGATTAAGGATCCCATTTTACACTTCACAATGCAGTTTTATTCAGAACGTTTACGCTACGAAAAATTCACCTCCGACCATTTCGAAGACTATTTCCGCCTCGTATCGCGGCAGGACGTAATGGTGCATATCAGCGGCTCCGGGCTCGATATGGAAGGAGCCCGCAAAAGATTTGAACGATCGCTTCGTGCCGACGGGCAGCAGAGCAACATGGGTTTTGTCGCCGTTTACGAACAGGCCAGCGATCTGTATGTCGGTTTAGGCAAAATCGTGCCTTTTGAGGATGGCTTCACCGAAATCGGCTATGCATTACTTCCGGAATTCTGGGGAAGAGGCTATGCTTCCGAGATCACCCGCCGGCTCGTCGCCTACGCCCGCGACTGTGGCAGCGTAGAGTCACTCGTCGCATTGGTGGCACCCGAAAACCAGGCATCTATCAATGTCCTAACCAAACAGCAGTTCCGCTTTTTCCGCGAAGTACCCGAGGGCGGCCTGGTGCGGCATGACTACATTCTGGATTTGTAGCGCAGGCAGATGAAATCGGAGCGATTGGCATAATTGTTTCTGTATGTCAAATCAATTGCAAACTATACCACATCAGCAGCGCAATTGACACCAAATGACTGGACAACAACACATTGCACATCAAACTATTGTAGTCGCCGGGGCGACGGGGCACCTGGGAACATTGCTTATAAAAGAACTCCTCGCGCGGCATGCGCACGTAAAGGCGCTTGTACGAAAAGATACGCCCCTCACCAGGACGTCGCCGCTGGAAAAAGCAGGAGCAGTGGTGATACCGGTCGATTACCAGAACACATTGACGCTGACCGACGCGCTGAGGGATGCACAATGTGTCGTGTCGGCGCTGTCAGGTTTGCGGGAAACGATCGTGGGAACGCAGTCGAATTTGCTGAAAGCCGCCCTGAATGCAGGCGTACCGCGTTTCATTCCGTCAGACTATTGCATCGATTATATGAAGCTTCCCGCCGGCTCGAACCGCAATCTCGACATGCGGCGTGAATTTGCATTAATACTCGACAAAACGCCGATCCACGCTACGTCCATTCTCAACGGCATGTTTACCGATCTGCTCAAAGACCAGGCCCCATTGATCCTGCCCAAACTGAGCCGTGTAATCTACTGGAGCGATGCCGACCAGCCGATGGATTTTACGACTATCGCCAACACAGCCGCATTCACAGCTGCCGCCGCGCTCGATTCGCAGGCGCCCCGGTTCCTGCGCATTGCCGGCGAGGTGGCAACGACAAGGGACTTGCAACGGGCTGCCAGCCAGGCTTATGGAAAGGAGTTTCAACTATGGAGAATTGGCGGCTTGGGATTTCTGGCGACGATGATCCGCATCATGCGCACGATCGCACCTGCCAGGGAAGAGGTGTTTCCGCCCTGGCAGGGTATGCAGTACCTTCATAACATGCTCAGCGGCCTGCCGAAACTTGAACCGCTGGATAACGCACGCTATCCGGAAATTAAATGGACAAGGGTCCGGGAGGTGCTCGCCGATTAGTTTCCTTCGAGAAACTCCTTTACGAGCGTCGCTGTGATCTCGGGCTGTCTGCTACCGGGCTTCACCGTGCAGATTTCGCCCAGCAATGCGCCATGAATGCCAGGGAGCACCACAAGTTCCGCATTAGGGATCAACCTTGCTATTTCGACGATGTGCTCCAATCTGATCACATCCTTGTCGCCCGTCATTACCAGCGCCGGCGCCTGTATCCGTGTGAGGTCACTTTGGGGCCAGTCGACGAAGGTACGGCGGCGCTCGCGGTCTTTATTGAACATAGCGAGCAGGCCGTTCGGATCGGGGTTTACTTTGAGATACCACTCCTTCAAAGGTGCGGGCATATTATCGAGAGACGCATTGTCCATCATTTCGAAAAACCCGTCGATCATCCCGGCACGGGTGTAATTGGAGGATACGACGATAATCTTGTTGACCAGTTCGGGGTGGCGGCCGGCGAGCTGCATAGTGGTACAGCCGCCGTCGCTGAAACCGAGGACATTGGCTTTTTCCACGTTCAAATGTCTGAGCAAGGCTGCTACGTCATCCGCATCCTGTGTGAACGACTCAGGGGCGTCGCGATCGCTCGTGCGGCCGTGGGCTTGCAGTTCGACGGCGATAACTTTGCTGAATGCCCCTAGTTTGGACAGGATATTACCAAACGACGTTTCGATTGTAGAGCCGCCCCCGTGGATAAGCACGAGCGGCAGATCACCGCTGCCGTGGATCTCGTAATACATATTCAGCCCATTGACAGGCGCGTAACCGGATGTCTTCTTGCGCCCTTCCAAATACTCCGACAGTTTATCGACATTCTGTTTCAAGCCTTCGGCCGCGTTGTTCGACTTCACGACCCGGATCATTTGTTCCGCCGATTCGAAAAGCATGTGCCAACGCAGGAAAGTCTCCTCTCCCTGAGCCTCAAATTCGACCGTAGTCAAAAAATTGGGTGCAAAATGCTGATATACAATCTTTTTTAAGGGGATAATCTCTTTGAATACACTCCGGTTCTGATAATCTTTACCATCGGGCCCGTGCATAACGAGCTCCCAGGCGCCGCCTGGCACAAGGTCCATCGTGCTGATCGTGTTGGTAAACCCGTTTGGCCCCCACCATTTGGCAATATGCCCAGGCTCGGTCCACACTTCCCACACTAGTTCGACAGGCGCGTTCAACTTGCGGGTAATGATCAGTTCGCGGTCGTGCGTGCTGCTTTTTTCATTTTCCATATCGCTCTTTTTTTAGTTGTTCCAAATAGGTTTCCAATGTATCCAGCTTGCTTTCCCAATGCTTTTTATACTGTTCTATCCAGCCAGAAACCTCGCTAAGGCTGTCGAGCCGGGCCTCGCAAATGCGGTCCCTACCCTCTTTCCGGATAAAGATCAAACCGCAGTCGGTCAGTATTTTCACGTGCAGGGAAATCGCCTGTCGCGTTACATCGAAATGCTCGGCAATCGCATTCACATTCTGGGGTTGGTCGGCCAGCATACCGATGATCGCCCGGCGGGTGGGATCGGCAATGGCCTGGTATACGTCTCTTCGTGCTTTCATAACATGCAAGTATTTGCTTGCAAATATATATGCAAGTATTTACTTGCGCAACATTTTGTCGCACCCGCCCCCTGCAAATGTCCGTTTTAGGGAGCATCCGTGACGGCCGAACACAATACATTTGCATCAGTCAACAAACTAAAATCATATCCAATCACCTTTTAATTCTTTTAGCTATGCCCAAAATCAATCCTTACCTCAACTTCGACGGAACTGCGGAAGAGGCTTTCACTTTCTACAAATCCGTTTTTGGCGGAGAATTCCGGGGCGTTCACAAAATGGACGGCACGCCGGGCTCGGAAAATCTGCCTGAAAACGAAAGGAACCGGATCATGCATATCGCATTGCCCGTGGGCGACGAATTACTAATGGCCTCTGACATTATGCCTTCCATGGGCCATACCCTCAGCGTGGGCAACAACAACTACATCTCCATTTTTACCGATAGCCGCGAGCAGGCCGATCAGTATTTCAATGGCCTTTCGGCAGGCGGTACTGTCGAAATGCCGATGGAAGATCAGTTCTGGGGTGACTATTTTGGTGCTTTCCGGGATAAATACGGCGTGAACTGGATGATCAATTTCCCCGCGCAGCAAGGTTGATCACAAAACCTGAAATACCAGAAAGCCGGCCCTCTTCGATGAGAGCCGGCTTTCCCTTTTAAAATACTTCCTGCTATTTTCCTGCCTTATCTCTTTTGGCGTAGTAACGCTGCACAAACCCTACCCAGTCCTTTTCGCGCTCGGGAATGCGCACGTCAGGCGCGAAACCGACATTGTCGATCCGAAATTCCCGCACCCAGCCATTGCGGCCCCAGGGCACGGCCAGGTTGAATGTACCGTCGCAAAGGTTGATGTTTTGGTCGGCGCCATAGTCCATCACACCATGTGAATTGGTACCGAACAGCGTCACTTTTTTGCTTTGTTTCCCTTCATAAATAAAGAATTCCGTCGCGCTGCCGCAGTCTTTATCCATCAGGAAAGCAATATGCTGCGGATATGCTTTTGGGTCAATGTCATAAGTGCGTTCGAAATCCTCCCCGTCGTTGACCAGCTTGCCCGGGTTGTTCTTAATGGCTATCAAACGCCGCTGACTTCTGATATAGTAACTGTCGGTCGTGTCTTTTTGTGATTTGAGGTCTTTTTCCGCGGACTTGATGTATTCCTCGCTCGACCGGAAATCCCAGGCCGGGTACTTGAGGGTATTTGTATATATGAGCTTGGCCATTTCGTCGGAAGTGCTCGCATTCCCTCCGCCATTGCCCCGTAAGTCGAAGATGAGATAGGGCGTTTTTGCCAGTAATGCCTTGTTAGCAATCAGAATGCTGTCTATTTTACCCACCTCACGCTGATCAAAAGCGGCCAGTTTGAGATACAGAAAATCATTGTTAAGCTGCTTAAATTCAACCAGATCCGTCCGTGCGGCATTTGCTTCCATTGCGCTGACGCCTTTGTGCATCCAACCCTGCCAAATGATGAAAACATGGCTATCCTTGAAGAAAGCGGCGTAGTCTTGCAGGATTTTAAGGCATTGTCCTTCCGTTTTCGCCTTGGGTGCGCGGTTACGGAGGTCTTTCACCAGTTTCTCATAGGCAGGCCGCGCCGTGGCAGTAACTTTGTCGTCAAAACCGGCGTAAATGCGCGTTACCTTGTCAATCGTCTGGTCCAGTGTTCCCTGGCATCCGCATTCGGCATTGAGTGGTTTTGATTGCTTTCTATCGGATTGCGCGATAGCCCAGTTCATCTGGCACAGCAGTGCAAGGGTACAGATTTTAAAAAGGTGAGCAGGTTTCATAAGGTGATGATGATTAGACTGTTTTTGATTTAAATGAAAAGGTTTGCTACTTTCATGCGGTTACCTCCCGGCCACGAACGGTCGCAAATCTGATTCTGCATGCCCAACAAACTTCGCTGCGCCATTATCGAGGATGAACCGCTGGCGCAGGAACTGCTCGAAAAGTATGTTCGCCGCGTGGCCTTCCTGGAACTCAGCGGCACTTTCGACGATGCGATCGCTGCATTTACCCAGCTTCCGGCGCTTGCACCGCATATTATTTTCCTGGACATCAATATGCCCGAAATGAGCGGTATCGAGCTTCTGAAAGCGTTGCCTGCTCCGCATCCGGTAGTGATCATGACCACTGCGAATCCCAACCATGCGCTCGACGGTTTCGAGCTCGGTGTGGCCGACTACCTGCTGAAACCCATCACTTTCGACCGGTTCCTGAAAGCCATCGGCCGCGTTCGTGAGCGGTTTCCGGCGGCAGCCAACACTTCTGAAATGGGTGAGGCGGTACCTCCAACTGCCATTCTCCCACAGGAACCCGCCGCTGTCAGCTCCGATTTTACCTATTTCAAAACCGACAAGCGCATTGAACAGGTTTTCTTTTCGGACATCGAGTACGTGGAGGCACTGGGCGATTACCTGCGCATTTTTCTGCCCGGGCGTAACATTGTTACCCATTTGACGCTCAGGAAGCTGCTCGAAATATTGCCTCCCGGGCTGTTTATCCGCATTCACCGGTCGCACATTGTCCAACTCCGGCATGTCAGGAGCATGGAGGGCAACACGCTTCATTTGTCTTCCGGGAAGGAACTGCTGATCGGCCCCAACTACCGCGACGAAGTCAGGAGCATGATGAAAGGGTGGGTTGCCAATACCTGACATTTTTGTCGTTTTTTGCTGTTTATGTTGATTCAAATGCAACAGCAAAGATATCGGACGACCGTGCGGCCGCTTTATTTATTCGATGAAAGCCCTTCGTTTTTCGGTAAAAGGCCATTTCACATCTTCGTCGAAAATTGTCCTGCATTTATCGAAACAACGCAGCGAATAAATTCTATAATGGGTCTTTTGCATTGGCTTTTACAAATCTTCTCATGGCACAACGCATCCTTGCGCTAATTACCGATGAAACCCGCTACCGGGGGCTAACGCGCGTCGCATGCCACGGTCTGCTCGTGGCAGGAATATTTCTGCTGATATTTTCCGCCTACATTCCGTGGTTTCTTTATCCGGCAGCCCCGCTTGGTTACCCTTTCAAAACCTACGCAGGCCCGATACTGCGGGATTCGCTATGTGTCATTGCGCAGTATTACATGCTCGTGTACCTGGTGAAGCATTATTGGAAAAAGCCCCTACTGCTTCTGCCCGGGCTGGCAGTATATTACTGTATGCTTTTCACCTGCTATTACTATTTATCCTACGCCGTAAAACATTATTTCGGCCTCCCCGATGACTATTCCGGCTCCATCAACCACTTCGAAAGGATGCCTTTCCGGGAGGCGCTGTTCCATCCAGCCACTTTTTTCCATTTGATGTTTATCATTGAACGGGCTTTTTACCCGCTGGCAGCCCGCTTGTTAATTGAGATTTACCGCCGGCAAACACGAAACCTCGATCTGGAAAAACAATACACCCGCCTCGAACTCGATTTTCTGAAAAGCCAGATCAACCCGCATTTCCTTTTTAATGTATTGAACAGTGTTTATGCGCTCACCGAAGAGGATAATCCGCGTGCCGCCCGCATCATCGACCAGCTCTCGGCCATGATGCGGTACTCACTATACGAAACCGCCGGCGCGCTCGTGCCCCTGCATAAAGAACTGGCATTTATCCGCGACTACATTGGCCTGGAACAGTTACGCACTGCGAAAAGGCTTCAAATGGAAGCCGCTTTTCCCGAACAGGTCGATGAATCCCTGCAGATTGCGCCTTTCATACTCATCACATTTGTAGAGAATGCTTTCAAACACGGCGTGCATAATACCGCCCGGAAATCCTGGGTGAAACTGGAAATCGGTTTGCAAGGCGAGATGTTAACGCTCATGATTGGCAACCAGAAAACGCCAAACGCTCCGTACCAAATGGGTGGTATCGGCTTAGTGAATGTCAGAAAAAGGCTGGACGCATTGTACCCCGGCCACGAACTTACGGTGTTGGACGAGGCAGATGCCTATCATATTCTGCTAAAAATCAAACTTACCAAAAGTGCGTGGAAAGGGGATTTGCAGCCACAACCCCACGCACTGGTCTGGTAGCTGCTACTGCTTGTGCTGGGCGAACATCCAGTCCATCAGCCCCTGCTCATTTTTTACATTTTCCCAGATCCCGTGCCCGGCAAACTCGTATTCGGTGTACTTCGGCTTGCCGCCTGCTTTACGGATCGCATTAATCATATCACGAGAATGCGCCACCGGTGCCAGCTTGTCCCGCGCGCCGTGAAATGCCCAGATCGGCACATCCACGAGCTTTGGTGCATAGGCAGGGTCGCCACCGCCACAGATCGGAATCGCTGCGGCGAAGAGTTCGGGATGGGCGCTGATGAAATGCCAGGAGCCATACCCGCCGCCGGAAATGCCCATTACGTAAATACGTTTTTCATCGATCGGCAGCCTGCCTTGCAGTTCCCTTATAGTCCTGAAAACGAGCGAATCAACACTGGGGCTTCCATGCATACCGCTGAACCCCAGCCCCTGCGGGCTTTGCGGCATGAGAATAAACGACGGATATTTTCTCCTGTTGCCCAACTCCATGAGGAACGGCGCAGGATCGGCCGATAGCTGCTGAATATTGTCGTTCCCGTGTGAGCCCCCATGATGCAGGCACACGATCAGCGGATATTTTTGGGTAGAATCGTAGTCGAGTGGGTTAAGAAACCGATAGCGCAACGTGTCGCCGCTTTGATCTACAAAATGATGCTCCTCCACCAGTTTGGACCGGCGCAACTCTGTCGTCGAAGGCTTGTAAGGCTTCGAGCGGGCCAGGGCCTCGACAGAAAAATTAAAGCCCAGGAACATTAACCCGATAAAAGCGGCCAGTTTGAGGAGCGCGGGCATTGTTTTCGCAGGCGCATTGTCCGGAACGGTCAGCTGCCTGTTTTCCAGCCGGAAATGAAGCAAAAGACAGACCACCGAGGTCACTTCAAATACCGTAACCCACCTGCTGATCCTTTCGATGACCAGTTTCGCTGCAACTTCCTCGGTCCTGAAATACTGAAAAAACAGCGTCGTCTGCGATAATGCGAACACGACGATCAGGATGCCGCTCAGCCTGAGCCATCGGTTCTTGCCGGCATCGGTGAATACCATACTGAGCCCGAAAAGGGCGGCCGTCGCGAACAGACAGTACGCGATAAGCTCATAGTAAGGTTGAAGCGCCACCCGCGCGTCAAGATTGAAAAGCATTGCATATTGAAATAGGGCGGGAATGAATGAAACAATGCAGGCAATTGCCGCTACCTGGTAGCCCCGGTGGAAAAAGTACCGGACCACCGCACCGAATGTGATGATGCCGACCAGGAAAACG
>CBIHPQ010000175.1:0-13279 GCA_966211825.1 uncultured Dyadobacter sp.
ATCACAAACCCTTCCCAGCTTCCGCCCACCACCGGATGTGCCAACAGATTATTGAAACTTTCAATGCCCATCAAAGCATGCGTAATGCCGCTATCGCGTACATAAATTTTAGGGCTGCGTACCAACCGCTTTCCGGCATTGGAAGTCCATGGCTGTAAGCGCCTCACCAGCAGCAGATCGACCATCAGATCTAGATAACGCCCGATTGTAACGCCCGAAACGTCCAGATTTCTCGCCAAATGTGTTGCGTTGAGCACGCTGCCCTGGTTATGTGCAAGCATTGTCCAGAATCGCTCCAAGGTCGTTGCGGGAATGCGCGGGCCGAGCATAGGAATGTCACGTTCAAGGTAGGTTCGGATAAAATCCTGCCGCCATTCCAGACTATCGCGATCGGAAGCTGCCAACAAACTTTCCGGAAAGCCTCCACGGAGCCATAACGTAGCTGTTTCCTGAAAGTTCTCCGCAGCATATTCCAGAACGTCTATTGGAAAGAGTTCAAGGTATGAAATACGCCCGGCAAGTGACTCGCTCGACTGTTGGAGCAAATCAATGGACGCCGACCCAAGAAAAAGAAACAAACCTGATCTGTTGCCCTTTCTTCGTTCCTGGTCGATAATCCCACGCAACTCGGTAAAAAGCTCCGGAATTCTTTGCACCTCATCAAGCACAATCAGTTGCCCTTGATTTGCCTCATAAAACGCCCGGATATCCCTCACTTTTTCGAGATCGAGACGACTTTCGAGATCCAGATACGATGCAGGAGTGGAATCAACGACGTCAAGCGCAATCGTAGTTTTACCGATCTGACGTGGCCCCATCAGCGCAACGGAGGAGCTTTTTGCTAATACCTCCCTAATTTTCGTTTCAAGCCTGCGGTTAATCATGTATGCAAATCTAACATTAAATGTTAAATTTGCAGAGTAAAAATAAAAATAGTTATATTTATTAAAATTTATGTATAACTATTTAATATCTCCCGCAAACTCCCTAAACTATCCGCCTCCTCCGCCTTCTTGTCCTTCCGCCACCGTAAAATCCGGGGAAACCTCACCGCTATCCCCGACTTATGCCGGGTGGATTCATTAATTCCTTCAAATCCGATCTCAAAAACCAGCTCCGGTTTGACAGTGCGGACCGGGCCGAATTTTTCCAGGACATTACGTTTGATAAAATAATCGACCTGGCCGATTTCAACGTCTGTAAGGCCGGAATAGGCTTTCGCGAATGGGACCAGCTTGCCGTCCTCGCCCCAGACCGCGAAGGTGTAATCGGTAAAAAGCTCGGCGCGGCGGCCGGAGCCTTTCTGGGCGTAAATAAGCACCGCGTCGACGCTCAGCGGGTCGATCTTCCATTTCCACCAATCGCCTTTTTTACGGCCAACCTGATACGTACTGGCCTTTCGCTTGATCATAAAACCTTCGGCAATGTTCTCGCGCGATTGCGGGTGCAGGTCGCGCAGCTGCTGCCAGTCTTTGAAATCGATCAACGGCGAAAGGTTGAATGAAGTTTGTGCGGGCACATTGGCATGAATCGCTTCGAGCTGTGCACGGCGCTGCTCCTGGGTGAACCCACTAATGTCGACACCGTTAGCTTCGAGGATATCATAGGCCAGAAACGCCACCGGAGCTTCTTCGAGCACTTTTTTGGACAGTTTTTTCCGGCCTATGCGGGTTTGTAATACATTGAACGGCATAGGACGGCCATCGGCATAGGTCACGATTTCGCCATCGAGCACGGTGCCGTCCGGTAACACGTCACCCAGAAAATGCAGTTCAGGGAATTTTTCAGTAGATAGCTCCTCGCCTCTTGTCCATATAAATAATTCTTTGTTCCTGTAAATGATCTGTGAACGGATACCGTCC
Organism: uncultured Dyadobacter sp.; assembly: GCA_966211825.1. Taxonomy (GTDB): domain Bacteria; phylum Bacteroidota; class Bacteroidia; order Cytophagales; family Spirosomataceae; genus Dyadobacter. Next base: position 1,863 of record CBIHPQ010000175.1, read on the forward strand.
CATTTCCATTCGGCGAACCAATCGCTGGCTTCTCCGAGATCCCCCACGTCGCCTTCGATGGGGTAGGCGAGAAAAAACGGGTAAGGTCGTGATGCATTGTCGTTTTCGCCTTTATCGAGTATCAGTTGTTCGAAGGTCGTTCCCAGCGGGTCCCATTGCCCCATTACCCGGTGTGCAATCACATTGGAATCCGTATCGGTGGCCTCCGCAAGGGCACGCACAACCAACGTTTGCGAGACGCCAATGCGGAAACTGCCCATAAGCAATTTGTTGAACACAAAAGTTTCGTGCTGCGAAAGCTGCATCCAGGCCTGCATAATGTGGTCCCGCTTCTGCTCGTCGGACATGCCGGGCAGCATTCCCAGATAGTGAAACCATTCGGAAAGCGACTTATCCGAGCCGCCGAGACTGGTACGCGGTAAAAGCAGCGAAATCGTTTCCCCCAGATCGCCCACACTATGGTAGCTTTCCTGAAAAAGCCACATCGGAACGCCCGCTTCCTCGGCCGCCCATTCTTTCACCTGCGTCCGGTTGACTTTAAACGAAGGCCTGCGGCCCGTAAACAATGTCAAGGCCCACAGCTTGTCGTCGTCGGAAGCCGTCAGAAAATAGTTTTTCAACAGCTCGACCTTCGCATTGGTTTTATTCGTGCGGTCGAGGTTCATGAATAGCTCTGCAAACTGTTTCATGGGTCCAACCGGTTTTCATTTACATTTATATCCTCGTCAAGCTCCTGCTTATGTTCCTGATAAGCATCCACGCCCGCGGCGGCATCCTGCACAGTTTCTTCCTCTTCATTTTCATCCTCATTACCATACATGGTGTTCACTTCCGCGGCTTCAATGCCGTTTTCGTTGAGCCAGCGGGAATAGATGCTTGTGTACCCGTGCGTGACATATACTTTTTCGGCCCCGGTTTCCTTCACGGCCCGGTTCAGGTCCGGCCAGTCGACATGGTCGCTCAGCACAAATCCCTGATCGACCGCCCGGCGGTTTTTCGCACCTCTCAAAGCCATCCAGCCCGAGCAATAGCCCACCGAATAGGGCGCAAACTTTTTGATCCACGTGGTGCCGTCGGCGGATGGAGGTGCCAGTACCAATGCGCCGCGGAATAATTTCCGGTCGGTTTCCTTGGTGACCAAAGTCAGTTCCGGAAGGTCGAAACCGGCTTCCCGCAACCGCTCGTTCACTGTATAAATGGCCCCGTGCGCGTACAAAACCGAATCCTGCAACTGGATATTCTTCAAAATCCGCTGCATTTTGCCCAGCGAATAGCCCATCAGCACGCTGGCTTTCCCTTCGGCGCGGTTATGCGTCCACCAGTTGTCGATCTCCGACATCACCTCCTGCTGCGGCTGCCATTTATAAATAGGTAGTCCAAACGTGGATTCCGTAATGAACACATTGCATTTGACTGGTTCGAATGGGGCGGCAAAGTGATCGTCTTCCAGCTTGTAATCCCCGCTCGCGACCCACACCTCGCCCTGGTATTCCACCCTCACCTGCGCCGAACCGATGATATGTCCGGCCGGATGCAATGAGAACTTCACGCCATTGATCATGAATTTCTCACCATACTGCACCGTTTGCAGGTTAATGTCCTGCCCGAGGCGCAGCCGCAATATCGGCTCACTGTCCTTATGCGCGAGGTAATGCTGGCTTCCCCAGCGCGCGTGGTCGCTGTGCGCGTGGGTGATGATCGCGCGACCGACCGGGATCCAGGGATCGATGTGGACGTCGGCGACGGCACAGTATATACTTTTTCCGGTAAACTGTAAGAGTGGCTGTTTTGGCATACCTGGGAAATTATCAAAAGTATGCCAAACGGCCCGCAGGCCGGTTCATAAATGCCGGAGACTTTGTTTGCCGGTGATTTTGAGTTAAAACCAAAGTGATTTTGAGCTAAAACCAACAGGTTTTCCATCACCACCGCAAAAGCTTCCAAAATTTATTCCCAACTTGAGTGTTACTTTACCTCGAAGTGTTCGTATCAAGGTTAGATAAAACCAACACAACACTATGGCACAATCAGAACAACACCATCATTCCCTCACACCCGCGCAGGAAGCCGAACGCTACCTCGAAAACGCACGCCAGATCCTAACCGACAAAGCAGGCAAAAAAGATGGTTTGTACGCGGATGTCAAATACGTAAAAATGGCTGCGGGTACGGCTTATTCGGCTGCGTTGCTTATTCTGGATGAATATCTCCTGCAAAAAGAGGGCATTCATTTTACCAAACCAAAGAGCATTGAGGATTACATGAGCCGGTTGAGCAAGCATGACAAGAAACTGCTGCGAATTCTTGCCAGTGTATATGACGAACTACATTTAGCTGGCTTTTATCACGGCACTCGGTCGGTGAATACAATGCAAAAAGGGATGAACGGGGTCAGGCAAATGCTCACCTACATTTGATCAGAACAATTCCAGGGCAATGGGCGAAGCGGTCAATAAATAACTAATTTTGAGTGAGAGAATGGGCAAATGACTCATCGACTCACTCACTTATTGCCTGTTATGTCCAAAATTTTCTATCTGCTTACCTTTCTCGTCCTGCTTGTTCAGGGTTGTAATTCTCCCAAAAAAGAAGAGAATGGGCAGACAGCCGCTGCCGGTACCACCACGGAATTCGTCAAAACCGAGGTGCATCATGCCAAAGGATTTGAAATACAATATTTTAAAGATTTCAAGCTGGTCAGCATTATTAATCCTTTCGGAGGGCAGGGGGACACTTTGCAATATATCCTTCAAAAAAAGGGGGCGGCATTGCCAAATGGCTATCCCCGTGCCCAACGCATTGAAATACCTGTAAAAAGCCTGGCGGCCATGTCGTCGATGCATGTGGGATTGCTCGGGTTTCTGGATGCGGAAAATGTACTGACAGGCCTTGGAAGCCTGCAATACGTGTACTCGCCAAAGGTGATCGGAATGATTAAAGCCGGAAAAGTAACGGAAGTCGGCCGCGACCAGGGACTGAACGACGAGCGGTTGATCGAAATGCAGCCCGACCTCGTAATGACCGTAGGCAACCCTGGCGGCAAAATGGACCACTACCGCATGCTGAGAGAAGCCGGAATACCCGTACTGATCAATTCAGAATGGGTGGAGCAAACACCGCTGGCCCGCGCCGAATGGGTGAAACTCATGGCCGCATTGCTGGATAAGGAAGCGCTCGTCAACGAAAAATTCACGCAGATTGAAACTGAATATCAGCGCCTTTCGGTCCTCGCTCGCAAGGTTGCGAAAAAGCCGACGGTACTTTCAGGACTGAATACCAAAGACGCCTGGTTCCTGCCCGGCGGCAATAGTTACATGGCGCAGTTTTTCAGGGACGCCGGCGCCGATTATCATTGGCACAATACGCCCGGTACCGGAAGTCTTCCGATCAGTTTTGAAGCCGTGTATCCTTTCGCCCTCAAAGCGGATTACTGGCTTAACGTCGGTTTCGATGGCAGCGATACGCGAAAAAGTATCATCGCTCAGGATGCCCGCTATGCCGATTTCCATGCAATCCAAACCGGCCGGCTGTACAGCTACAACCAGCGGGTAAGCGACCAGGGCTCCAATGATTTTTTTGAATCGGGCAGTGTAAACCCCCATACGGTGCTGGCCGACATGATCCGGATCTTTCATCCCGACCTGCTCCCCGCACATCAACTTGTTTATTACAAACAGCTTCCCGAATAATGCAGCACACTCAACACAGAAGCTGGATATTATTTTTTCTGGGAGGCCTCGCTGTCGCCTTGTTTTGCCTGGATATCATGCTGGGCTCGGTGGCGATACCTTTCAAAGAGGTTTTCCGCATCGTCACCACCGGCGAGTCCGAAAACCGTGCCTGGCTTTTTATCATTGAAAAAATACGATTACCCAAATCCATTACCGCTATCCTCGCCGGCTGCGGGCTGTCTGTCAGCGGATTGCAAATGCAGACGCTCTTCCGCAACCCGCTGGCCGGACCCTCGGAGCTGGGCATTACCGCAGGCGCGGGACTAGGCGTAGCTGCCGTGATGCTCGCAGGCGGGAGCAGCGCGAGCATGTACGCGATCAGCCAGCTGGGCATCTCTGGGAGCTGGCTGATCATCGGCATGGCCTCGCTGGGCTCGGCCGGCGTTTTGGCATTGATTCTCCTGATCGCCGGGCGCATCCGCGACAATGTGATCCTGCTCATCGTAGGCGTCATGATCGGGACGATCACGCTGTCGATCATCAGTATCTGGCAGTATTTCAGCCAGCCCGAGCAGTTGCAGGAATACATTATGTGGACATTCGGCTCGCTGGGCGGTGTTACGGGTTATCATTTATATGCATTATCGGGCGTGGTCGTGGCGGGTTTGTTGCTTGCGTTTGCTTCGTCCAAATCACTCAATGCATTATTGTTAGGTGAAAATTATGCAAGAAGCATGGGACTTACGGTCGGGCGCACGCGCCTGCTGATCATGCTCAGCACCAGCTTGCTTACCGGCAGTATCACGGCTTTCTGCGGACCGATCGGCTTTGTGGGCATCGCCATTCCGCATATTACCCGCTCTCTCCTCGGGACGTCCAACCACCGCGTGCTCATTCCGGCAACCTGCCTCACCGGAACGGTGCTGCTGTTGCTCTGTGACATTATCGCCCAGCTTCCCGGTTCGCAGACCGTCATCCCGATCAACGTCGTGACATCCCTGCTGGGCGCTCCGGTGGTGATATGGATCATCATCCGGCGCAATAACCTACGTTCGTCATTTTCATGAAAAACCAGAAAGCCATAGTCGAAACCCATTCGCTGGCGATCGGTTACCGGTCGTCCGGCTCGGAACGGACGGTCGCTTCCGGCCTGAACTTACAACTCCGCCCCGGCAACCTCGTATGCCTGCTGGGCTCGAACGGTGCCGGCAAATCTACCCTGATGCGCACATTAAGCGGCTTGCAACCGGCGCTGGCAGGCGAAATCAGGATTGATGGCCACCCGCTCGGCACTTTGAAACCCGCCGGGCTCGCGCAAAAACTCAGCCTCGTCCTGACCGATCGCATCGACGCCGGCAACCTTACCGCGCGCGAAGTCGTGGCATTGGGACGTACGCCGTACACAGGCTGGCTGGGCTCGCTGTCGAAGGATGACCTTTTTAAAATAAACCAAAGCATTGAGCAGACTGGCATTACGATGCTGCTCGAACGCCATATGCACCAGCTTAGCGACGGCGAAAGGCAAAAAGTAATGCTCGCCCGCGCACTCGCACAGGACACGCCGCTGATCCTGCTCGATGAACCGACGGCGCATCTCGACCTTCCCAACCGCGTCGAAATGATGCGCCTCCTGCACACGCTCGCACGTGATACGCGTAAGGCGATCCTGCTCAGCACGCACGAGCTGGACCTTGCATTGCAAACCGCCGACGAGCTCTGGCTAATGCATCCCGATGGAACCCTGCTAACCGGGTTACCGGAAGATATGGTGCTGAACGGTGCATTTGAAGCCACATTTGCCCGTAGCGGCTTCTCTTTCGACCGCGCCACGGGCACATTCAACATTCATGAACCCGTGGACAATGCGCAGATATATCTCGAAGGCGCGGAAGGGCCTGTATTTTGGGCAAAACGGGCGCTGCAAAGGGAAGGGCTTGGTATCAGCAGGTACCGCGATGCACGCTGCCTTGTGAGCGCCCTTGAAATTGAAAATGGATTTGAAGCCGAAATAATCTTCGAAAACCGGACATACAAAGTATCTTCGGTCCAAGCGCTAATCGAGCAAATGCGCCTTCTTTTTCCACAGGACTTTTCTTGCCTATGATCCCTTTGATCCCAACGGCGGTTGTGCTGGCCACGGCCAATTGCTATTTGGCTTTTTACAGCAATGCGGACCAGTCTTTTCGTCGTTCGCTGATTTCGGCCGCTATTCTGATCTTCTTTTTCATCGCAGTAAGCACGGAGGTTTTGGGTTTGCTCAACCTTGTAAACAAAGTGGGCGTTGCGGGTAGCTGGGTTGCCTTTGATGGTGCGCTGGCGGCGATCTGGTTCAAATTGAGAAGGATCCATCGCTTGACTTTCCGTGCATTAGCGCAGCGCTGGCTGCACGGTGCCCGTGACTTTTGCCGTGAACTCGGCCCATGGACAGTCGGTATGCTGGCGGTCCTTTTGTCGATCACATTGATCGTCGCGGTTGTGGCCGTTCCAAACAACCAGGATTCGCTCAGCTATCATCTCAGCCGGCTGGGCTACTGGGTTCAGCAGGGAAATGTGGCACATTATGCCTCCCATATCGAGCGTTCGATCTCGTTCAGCCCTTTTTCGGAATATGTTCATTTGCATACCTTCCTGCTTTCTGGTTCGGAACGTTATTTTCAACTGTTGCAATGGTGCTGCCTGCCGGGGATATTGGCGCTGGTTTCGATGATCATCCGGCTGTTCTCCGGTTCAAATCCGGCGCTTCGCATTGCGCTTTGCTTTGCCGCCACGTTGCCTATCGTAGTCCTGGAATCGATGACGACCCAGAACGACCTCGTAGTGGCCTTTTTTATCGTTGCCACAGCATTTTTTGTTTTTGATTATCTCAAAAATAACCACTTAACAAGCCTGTACCTCATTCCCCTGAGCTGTGCGACGGGTATGTTTACGAAGGGAACGTTCCTGTTTTACGTGCTTCCGTTTGGGATTTACCTGCTCGGCTGCATGCTGAGAAAACCGGCTTTGCGGCGGCATAAATTTGGCTTCGTTGCCCTTTCCGTAATCCTGACCTTGGCGCTCAATGCGCCGTTCTGGTATCGCACCAATGCCATTTTCGGCTCGCCGGTAGGGACCATTAGCAGTGGTAACCAGAATACTTTCCATGGCCCAGCGGATTATGTTTCCTCATTAAGCAAGCACGTTTTCCTGCATCTCGGCTTTATTTCTCCTGGTAACCGGTACAACGATTTCCTTCAAAGCCAGCTCCAAAACCTTCACACGGCAATGGGTATCCCGCTCGACAGGCCAGCCTTGGGAATGCCATTCAAGATGAACAAGCTGAATTTCAATGAGGATTTCGCCCACAACTTTTTCGGGATCTGGCTGATCCTATTCAGCATTCCCCTCCTGTTTTTCGCGCGTTTGCCGAGCACCGCCAAATGGTACTGCGGCCTTACATTCCTGAGCCTGCCGGTGTTCTGCTTTTTTATCAGTTACCAAACCTACGGCTCACGGCTCCACATCCCGTTCTTTCTGCTGGCAGCGCCCGTAGTCGGACTTGTGTATGGAGCGGTTTTACCCGAAATCCTCAAAAAACTGCTACCTGCTTTCCTGTGTCTTTCTGCACTCCCGTTTGCATTGCTCAGCTCGGCGCATCCGTTGCTTTCGACGAAATGGTTTTTTGAAAAAATATTTCCCCCTATCAATTCCGCATTGAATCTGAACATCCGTATCGATGCTGCGAACCTGAACCTCAAACAGGAAAGTGTCCTTTCCGCCGCGCCGGGCCGGCTCTTTTGGGGCGACCACTGGCCCGAAACAGAGGTTTTTTTGCAGCGGGCGAGTGCACTCAATCCGCAAAAAATCGGTTTTGTTTTTACGGAGGCCAGTTTTGACTATGCCTACCAGTTTTTGCTGCGGAAATCCGGACGTGAATTCGCGCATGTGCTCGTCAGCAATCCGTCGGGGGCGCTGGAAGATCCTGCGTTTCAGCCGGATGTGATCATCGCCGAAAAAAGTTTGGGGCCAGCATTTGATTACCATGAAAAAAGCTACCGGCTCGCCCTGGAAAGCGATGGCAAGCGGCTGTATGTTCCGTCAAAATGACCCGATCCAATTATTATGATGTTACTTAAAAGCAAGAAAAACCTGCTGCTGTTGGCGCTGGGCCTTATTATCGGTTATATCGTCTACGATTCCACGTCTCAGCCAACGGTTGCCGACCTGCAAGGCGGGTTCCGGGAAGTGGCGATGTACCGGAACAAAAATAATACCGGGCCGATCGTACGCGTGTATGCAGTGAGCGTGCAGGACACGCTTTCGAAGGATATGCTGAAATACGGCGAATTGATGCCCTACACCAAGTATGGTACCACGACGGTCTATTTTTTCAACGCCGCGAAACCGTTTCCTGACAACCTCTCCGCAAATGAGCCGCATTTCGCTCCGGAATTTTCCGCTAATTGCCTGGCCGTGTACCGAAAAGACGCGAACGGCCAGGTTTCATTGGATGAAAAGCCGTTTTAAAGCAAACACCCCATTATTTTTGAATAGTTTTTGAACAAATATTAAAAGGATGACAGCACTAGAAACCGTACAGCAATATTACGAAGCCTTCAATGCGAAAAACTGGAAAGGCATGCTCGCGCTACTCCACCCGGAAGTGAGACACGAGGCTAATCAGGGCGATGTCCGGATCGGGTTGGAAAAATTCACGGCATTTCTTCAAAAAATGGACGAAGCCTACGAAGAAACGCTGACTGACATGGTGTTTTTCAGCGAGCCGCAGGACCAACGCGTAGCAGTGGAGTTTGTCGTGAACGGCATTTACAAGCAGGCGGAAGAAGGCCTTCCCGAAGCGCACGGACAATCCTATGTGCTGCCCGCCGGGGCCTTCCTGGAAGTGATGGACGGGAAAATCAGCCGCGTGACCACTTACTATAACCTGCCGCTCTGGATCGAACTCGTGTCCAAACCATGACGGGGCAACTGACATTCGTGCGCAAGACCGGGGCTGGTATTGGAGACGTTTCCGACGATTTGGCCCGGCTGCGCATTGCCGTTTTCAGGGATTACCCCTATTTGTACGAGGGCAGTGTGGCATACGAAAAACATTATTTGCAAACCTACCTGCAAGCCGGACACTCATTCCTTTTCGCGGTTTACGATGGCGATACGATGGTGGGCGCCACCACCTGCATTCCCCTTAAAGACGAAACAGCCGAAATCCGCAAGCCATTTGAAGAGGCGGGTTTCGACATCGGGACGATCTGTTATTTCGGTGAAAGCATTCTTTTGCCGGCATACCGGGGTGCAGGGCTTGGCCACCGTTTTTTCGATGAACGCGAAGCACACGCCCGAAGTCTCGGAATGTTTGAAACCTGCTGCTTCTGCTCGGTGGACCGTGGTGACGATCACCCGCTCAAACCGGCCGATTATCGACCGAACGATGTATTCTGGCTCAAACGCGGTTACCAGAAAGAGCCCGCCTTGCAGAGTACCATGGAGTGGCCCGATTTGGGAGAGCCTGTTTCTACACCCAAAACCATGATTTTCTGGATCAAAGCACTTACTAAATAGAATAATGCAGCAAGTAACTATTGCTTCGGCACAATATCCGATTACCGAACATCCGGATTTCGCTTCCTGGCAGCACCACACCGAAAAATGGGTCGCCGACGCAGCCATTCAGGGTGCCGGGCTGCTCCTTTTCCCGGAGTACGGGGCGATGGAACTTGTCAGCATTTTCGATAATACGGTCCGGAGCGATATTCGCCGGCAGATACACGCATTGGACGACCTGAAAGATGATTTCTGCGCCACTTTCGCAATGCTCGCACAGAAATACAGGGTGATCATTGTTGCCCCGAGCATTCCGGTTATAGAGGACGGTCGTAACCTGAACCGCGCCTTTGTGTTTTCGGCCCATGGCCTGGCGGGGCATCAGGACAAATTCTTTATGACCCGTTTCGAAAACGAGCACTGGGGAATCGAAAGCGCCCCCAAACAACTGACGGTTTTCGAAGCGCCCTGGGGCAAATTCGGCATCCAGATCTGCTACGACGTCGAATTTCCGCTTGGCTCACAAAAACTCTGCGAAGCCGGCGCCAAACTGATCCTCGCCCCGAGCTGTACCGAAACGATCCGCGGCGCGACCCGCGTACATGTAGGCGCCCGCGCCCGCGCACTCGAAAACCAGGCTTACACGGCGGTATCCCAAACAATCGGGGAAGCAGCATGGTCGCCCGCAGTGGACCTCAACTACGGTTACGCCGCAGTTTACACCACACCCGATAAGGACATGCCGGAAGAAGGCATCATCGCCACTAAAACCGCCCAGGAGGAGGGCTGGCTGATTCGGCAGATCGACTTCCCGCTCATCGACGAGGTCCGCCGGGATGGACATGTGTTTAATTTCAAGGATCAGTCACGGATGACGATCGGGATGGCGGGTGAGGAGGTTTCTGTGGTTGTTAAATTAATTCCCTAACACCCGTCGCACGTCGCTAACTGAAATGGGATCGGCATCATTTCCGAAACTTCTGCGGATGTAGGTCAGTACCTGGGCCATTTCGTCCGGTTTCAGGAAATCGTGTTTCGGCATCAGGTCATTATAGGGTTTCCCTGCTACCTGAATAGGACCTTCCAGGCCTTTGGCTACCACTTCTATCAGTCTCTTTTTATTTCCGGTCACCCATTCGGAGCCTGCGAGTGGCGGAAACCGGCTGCCGTCGCCAAGCCCGTTGCGCTGGTGGCAGGGGGTGCAATAGGTGTTATAAATGCGTTGTCCGAGTTCAGTTGTTTTAATGTCGAGATTATTGGTGACCTCATCGGGCGTGCGTATGTGTGCAAGCTGCTTGTGCTTTTCCATCGATGCCAGCTGGTTCGGCCCAAAGCCCTTTTTATCGCCTTTGAACATTATTCTCCAAACCTTGCCTTGGCGCGAATCGGTGATATACAGCGAGCCGTCCGGACCTTCCGCGAGCCCCATAGGCCTGAATTTCGCGTCGCTTACATTGATTATGGGGTCGACTCCCGCAAAACCATCGGCGAATACTTCCCAGTCACCCGAAGGTTTGCCGTTTTGAAATGGTACGAAACACACGAAATAGCCTGCCTGCGGATAAGGTGCCCTGTTGGTAGAGCCGTGGAATGCAATGAATGCGCCATTTTTATAACGTTCCGGAAACTGATTTCCCTGGTAGAAAAGTACATCATTAGGAGCCCAATGTCCCGGAAACCCAATGAGCGGCTTCTGATACCTGTCGCCTTCCCCCTCCTTTTTGCCGTCGCCGCCATATTCAGGGTTGAGCATTTTCTTACCTTTCATCTGGTCGTAATAATAATAAGGCCACCCGAGGTTGGTTCCCTGGGTTACCTTCACAAACTCTTCCGAGGGGAGCACAGCACTCTGCCATGAGCTGAAAAGTTCAGGAAAAAGGCGGTGAAGGTTGTCACGGCCGTGAACAACCGCATAAAGACTTCTGTCAGCCGGGTTCCAGCGCAATCCGACGATACTTCGCAAGCCGGTCGCATACAATGAGCCGTCGGCCTGTGTCTGATTGGGCTTGTCGGCACTGAATTTCCATATTCCGCCATGCTTTTCAAGATCCGGACAGGGGTTAACACCCGGACTGCCCGGCTTGCCGCCCGGCGAGTTGACCATATCCTGGCAGGCATCCGAGGGCGCCCCGAATGGCACGAACATATTACCCTGATCATCAAATGCCATGGGTTTGGTAATATGCCAATGCGCACCGTGTTCGTGAT
>CBIHPQ010000176.1:0-13240 GCA_966211825.1 uncultured Dyadobacter sp.
GCAGCTTACCCCGCTGGGAAGCGTATTGCCAAAGTACCTTTTCGGATTCCAGAACAACTTTACCTATAAGAATTTCAACCTCGGGTTCCTGGTAGACGGGCGTGTGGGAGGCAAATTCTTCTCGCAAACCTACAAAGTGGCGATGTATGCAGGTGTTTTGGACAAAACCGCAGCCAACAACGTGCGCGAAACCGGCGTGGTGCTCGACGGTGTGAAAGGAACTGTGACCTACAACGCCGACGGCAGCTACGCGGTGACCAATACTTCAGCCAACGACACCCGCATTACCGCACAGGCATGGGCACGGGGCGAGTACAGCGGCCCCACCCCGCAGACGATTTTCGACGCGACCTTTGTGAAACTGCGCGAAATCACGTTCGGCTACAACCTGGCGTTGAACAACAAGGCCGTGAAGCAGGTCTATTTCGGGGTGTATGGTCGTAACCTGGCCAACATTTACACGGCCAGCAAGTACATCGACCCTGAGTTCACCAGCAGCGGCGGCAACATCCAGGGCCTGGAAGGCGGTAGCATTCCGGTGCCTGCCACGTACGGTCTGAACGTAAATGTGAAGTTCTAACCACCTCAAACTGAAAATCATGCAAAAGTTCATATTTCAAAAAGGCATTTTAACCCTCGGGATCGGCGCATTGCTGGCCGGTTGCTCCGACAGCCATTTCGAGGACATCAACACCGACCCCAACCGTCCCGAAAACGCGACGACCACCACGATCCTGCTCTCTGCCGAAAAGCAGGTGATCGACAACATCCGCAACGAAAACAGCTCGTTGCGCGGATCGCAGCTGTTTGCACAGTATTACAGCCAAAACATTTACAGCGACCAGTCTCGGTACGATATACCACGCTCGTACTCAGATACTTACTGGAACAATGCTTATAAGGCGCTGAACAACCTCAATGAGATCATCAAACTGAACAGCGACCCGGCGACCAAAAATGTCGCAGCCGCAGGAACAGCGGGCAGCAACGCGAACCAGATCGCCATTGCACGCATTCTGAAAGCCTATACCTTCCAGAACCTGACCGATGTGTTTGGTAACATTCCTTACCAATCGTACGGCAGCCAGGATCCCGAGTTTCAGGCGTTGCAGCAGGAACCCGAAAACCTGAGCCCGGCCTATGCGAGCCAACAGAAGATCTACCTCGACATTCTGAATGAGTTGAAAGCTTCGGGCGACACCCTGGCCAAATACAAAAGCGCTACGACTTTCGGCAATTACGATGTGATTTACAAAGGCAAGAACGAGCTCTGGGCCAAGTTCGCGAACTCGCTGCGCCTGCGTATCGCGACGCGCATCCGGAAGCAGCTTCCGGCCGAATCGAAAACGCATTTCGACGATGCTTTGGCAAAGGGGGTTTTCACTTCAAACACCGACAATGCCGTATTCAAATATCAGTCGCTGGCACCTAATGAAGCGCCGCTTTACCGCGCAACCGTTACCGCCAACCGCAAAGACTTCGCGGTGTCGCACGTGATCATTAATGTGTTGAAAGGTGAGCTGGGAACAGTAAAAGTTCAGGACCCGCGCCTGCCCATTTATGCGACGAAGAATGCGGCCGGAAACTATATTGGCCAACCATATGGTCTGCCTGTTGCCGCTGCCGGACTGCTTACCGCCACCGACGTGAGCCTGCCGGGTACCCTTGTGAATGCCGCCAACTTTGGAGAGGTATTGCAGGAATATGCCGAAGTGGCGTTCCTGATTTCGGAATACAAAAACTGGGACCAGCAGGAGTACGTCAATGGCGTAACTGCTTCCTTGCAGAAGTGGGGCGTCGCGCAGGCTGATATTACTACCTACCTGGCCGCGCTACCGAAAGCCGACAAAGCCAATGTGCTGAACCAGAAGTACCTGGCACTGTACACGCAGGGCGACGAGGCGTGGGCTGAGATCCGCCGCACAGGCTATCCTACTTTCCTGGTAAAACCGGGCGATATCGTATGGAGCCGCACTGTGGATGGCAAGACCACCGATTACAAGTTCCAGCCGCTGTTTGGCGAAGGTGTGCCGCAACGCCTGTACTACCCGCCGAAAGAACAAAGTGTGAACCTGGCGAATTACCAGAATGCCGTGAAGGCACAAGGCAACGACGACATTACCACTGCCTTATGGTGGAATAAATAAAGATCACCGTTTTCAAAAAATGGCTGCTCATTTTCAGGTGAGCAGCCATTTTTTTGCCTGAAAATCAATTTTGTTGCCTTATATTTGTGGTACAACTTTTATCTATTTGTAGAATAAGTTGTAACCCAAAGGTCTCCTATGAAAAACTTTACGAACGACGACATTCTGAAAATGGCTGTTTTTCTGCCGGTACTGGTGCCAATCTATCTGGCATATGCCTGTTTCAAGGCACTGAAAGCATTGCTTGAAGTTCAGGATTGATAGGCTTGCGTGAATGGAAATTCATGCCAGGCGATCGCCATAAATCCCATCGTAGCAAATAATCCACAATACTTTCAAAGGGATTACCGGTGTTCTGCCATAATGGGTACAGTCCGCAAAATGTCCAGCCCACCGGCCCATTCGTCCACTTCGGCCCGCTTCTCATTTCAGGGGTTTGAGTGATGGCTAATTTTGAAACATCAAATCGGAAATATCAGCCGGTAACTGTTTCAAACCATCGATTTAAAACCTGAAATACCATGGATAACACTAATAATTACAGCCGTCGCCATTTTCTGGGAGTGGCAGCCCTTACTTTCGCAGCAGCACAAATCGCAGGCACCAAGGCATTGGCGCATACCAAAAACGCCCCCGGCGGTCGCAGTGCCGCAAGTGCCGCGGCAGATTTTGAAAATATCAAACAAATCGAGGCCGGCGTGCTGAATGTGGGCTATGCCGAAACCGGTCCTGCCAATGGCCAGGCGGTGATATTGCTGCACGGCTGGCCTTACGACATTCATAGTTATGCCGAATCGGCCGCATTGCTCGCCGACGCGGGTTACAGGGTGATCGTCCCGCATTTGCGGGGCCACGGAACGACGCGGTTCCTTTCGGACAAAACCTTCCGGAATGGCCAGCAAGCAGCAGTAGCGCAGGACATTATCGCGCTGATGGATGCACTTAAAATCAAAAAGGCGATACTGGGCGGGTTTGACTGGGGTGCACGGACGGCCAACATTATCGCGGCGCTATGGCCGGAACGTTGCAAAGCGATGGTATCCGTGAATGGCTACCTGATCAACAACCTCGAAAGGAACAAACAGCCGCTTTCACCCGCAGCGGAATGGGGCTGGTGGTACCAGTATTACTTCGCCACCGACCGCGGCCAGAAAGGCTACACAGCCAACTGGTATGAGTTCAACAAATTGATCTGGAAAAATATCTCGCCCAAATGGGCCTTCGACCAGGCTACTTACGACCGTTCCGCCGCATCTTTCAAAAATCCCGACTATGCCGCCATCGTCATCCACAATTACCGCTGGCGGCTAAGCCTGGAACCCGGCGAGAAAGAATACGACGAAATCGAGCAAAAACTTTTTGCAGGGCCCGTGATCAGCGTCCCTACCGTCACCCTCGACGGCGACTCAGACGGCGTCGTGCCTGCGAGCGACGGTTCCGCATTTGCGCGGAAGTTCAGCGGCAAACATGCACACCACGTCGTGAAAGGTGCCGGGCACAACCTGCCGCAGGAAGCGCCGAGGGCATTTGCCGATGCCATTATCGAGGCGGACGGCTATTCGAAATAACAGCTGGCTGGCATTCCACAAACCGGATGTTCTTCGAG
This sequence comes from uncultured Dyadobacter sp., assembly GCA_966211825.1. Lineage (GTDB taxonomy): Bacteria > Bacteroidota > Bacteroidia > Cytophagales > Spirosomataceae > Dyadobacter. Next base: position 3,754 of record CBIHPQ010000176.1, read on the forward strand.
TTTTCACCCTCGACGTCCATCCGGATCCGGTTACCCTGAATTTTAAATTCCACCCTTTCAAAAAGCACATTACGGATATCCAGCCCGCGCATTAGTGAATCCGTGACCGTGACCGACGCATTCCGGATCGTTACGCCCTCGGCGTCGCTGGCTTTGAAAGCGGTTTTTGCATGAACCTCTGCATTTTCGATCAGCAGGTTGGACGCCGGAGATTCCGGAATGCCCGTAATGTCGACAAAGGTGCGCGCTTTTTCGATGATGATGTTCCGGGCCGTAATGTTGCGGTATGCGGGGGTGAGCTTGTCGACAGGGCGCGGCGGCAGGCGGTCGGCGAGTTCACCCATATATTGCCGGCTGCCCAGCATATCGAACTTCACAGCGTCGCCGCGGAGCTTCATACGTACGCGCTCGTACACGAGGTTATCCCCGCCACCTGCGCGGGAGCGGCGGGTTTTGAAACGCAGGCCGGTGTCGGTATCGTCGAAAACACAATCGTGGACGTAGAGATTGCGGATCATCCCGGCCGTTTCGCTCCCGCAGGTAATGCCCCCATGGCCCTCGCGGGCGAGGCAGTAGCGGATCACGACGTTCTCCGTCGGCTTGTTCACCCGGATACCATCGTCCCCGCGCCCTGCTTTGATCGTGAAACAATCGTCGCCGCAGCTGAGCGTACAATACTCGATCAGCACATTCCGCGACGACTCTACGTCGATACCATCGCCACGCGGGATGCCCACCGAATGCACGGTAATGCCCCTGATGATCACATTGTCGCAATAGACCGGCACCACGTTCCAGAATGGCGTGTTTTGCAGGGTAATGCCTTCGATATAAACCTTCCGGCAATTGATGGGCGATATAAACATGGGCGGAAATATAAATCCGCCATCCTTGCCTTCGTAAACGCGCTCACTGACAGGCTTGTCGGCCGGCACGACCTTTTCGATCACATCCACCTTCATATAGCGCTGCCGCAACGGCCCGTCCGGCGGCCCCACGAGTTTCCCTTTTCCGGTTATAGCGATATTTTCCTGGCCGTTGGCATAGATCAACGCCCCCAGCGACATCAGCTCCACCCCCTCGTTGCGGGTAAACACAGCAGGCAGGTAATCTTCAATTTCTCCACTAAAATGCAGTTCTGCCCCCTCGCTGAGGTGGAGGTTTACATTACTTTTCAAACTGATGCGCCCGGTTTTCCAGTTTCCGCGCGGAATGATCACCGTTCCGCCTTTCTTCCGGCGCGCTTCATCGATCGCCGCCTGAATGACTTTGGTCACCATGGAGCCTTCGCGGGCGCCTTTGTCGGCGATGTTAATGGTTAATTTGGGAAAAGCCGGCTTCACAAAAACCGGCATCGGGAATGGTGCATTCACAGGCGCAATATCGGCTGGAAGCTTGCCTGCACCTACATCTGCCACATCCGGAACGGCCCCGGCATGGCTACCGGCCCGAGTCTGTCCGTTTACCACTCCCCAGTATGCGGAGCTTACCCATAGAAAAATCCAAAATCTGAAATGCATCATAATGTCTACCCGTCAAAATCTTCACCGGGAAGACGACCGTTGCCGCCAACTACTCGTAAAAATCCTGCATTTTCTATTACATGATGTCGCGGGGCATGGTATATTGGCCTGTTATCAATTCAGCATCAATGGAAAGAACCGAGCATCAATCTAATGTGGGCCATCTTCAAGCGAGATACCATTACCTCAACCTGACATTTGAGCAGGCCGAACGGGTCCTTCAATTTGAGGCAATCAAAGATGAACACTCCCCGAAGCACATGCTGTTCGTATGGGAAGAATGGGATTTTGAACTGGCTTCGTTTCAGGAGATTTTAACGGCGGAACAAATGTCTCGCTACCAGAAATTCAAAGAGAATATCAAAACACAATATGTTGCCAGCCTAATCGAACAGGACAAAGAAAGTGCGAGATGGCTGGACTTTCAGCGTGCCAAGATCGACTATCTCAAAAACAGTTTTATCCCGGACGTTCTTGGCAAAAGTTCGCACGTTTACCCGCCTCTATTCAGCGAGGATCAGAGCAAGATCGACTATCTGAAAGCGTGTTACAAAACCTTCCTGAACGACCGGCGGACGGAAGCGCTCGTGAACCATATACGGTTCAACAGGACCTTCGCGCCGAACGGTTGGAAGCTGGCGCTGCTCGTCCATTATACCTATTGCCTGTTGCCCGACTATTGGGCATTTGAGAGTGCTATGGACGCGCCAACGAAATCGGTTGCGCAATTCATTAAAGAGAGGTTATATCGCCAGGACCCCGAGCTGGAAACGTTTCAAAGTCAAAAGATGCATGAGCTCAAAGAGTTCGATCGGCTGAACTGGGAAAAATATGCCCGGCACACCGAAGGTTGGTCGGTGTGGACGCGACAGCCGTTTTCGGAGGAAGATGAGAAGACACATTGGGCCATGTCGCTCCAATTACTGAGTAAGGACGCATTTGGTTTCGGAAACATCGAATAGCCCTGTTACACAACTGCTTCTGCAACCTGCGGCTTGGCTTTATTTTGGCTTTTGATAATTCGCTTGCCTATGGCGATCATTGGTTTTTCAATAAATTGGAAGATGAGATAGCCAAGTGCAATCGATATAACCAGGGTTATTACCAATCCGGCAGCAGCCACTGCGATTTTTGAACTTTGCAACGAGGGCATTGTGCGTATCACGAGCTGTATCGAAATGCCGATTATCATTGTGTGAATGAGGTACATCGAATACGAAATATCTGCTCCAAAAGTAGCCAAACGACCAGACATCGCCGATCTGAAAATTTGGATAGTTTTATACATATAACCGGGCATAATTCCCTGTAACTCATCCAGAAACAACAGCAAAAGTAATGTTCCTATCACCAGGTTGGTAGCTATCCACTGAAATGGCAATATCACAAAAAATGCGACTGTTAGATATATCGGATTTATTTTCCTTAGCTTGACGCCGGCCGCAACCATTCCCAAAAGAAAGAAGGGCATTACATATAGCAATATCGAAGGTAACCCAAACTTTATCAGCTGATTACGGCTTGTGATAAATTCAATTAATTTGGGGGAAATTACAGCCAGGACAGCAAAGAACACCAGTGTAAAAAACAGCCGATTCTTTAAAATTGGGGTACGCGAAAAAACAGCGAGGAATAAGAAAGGAAAAATGAAATAGAACTGCATTTCAAGCGATAAGCTCCACGCTACGCCCAGAAGACTGTCACTAAATTGCGGGATTAATCCGTGGATCAGGAAGACGTGCGAAAGCAAATCGGCACCGCTCGGTTGAACGAGGGATCTCACTGTACCCCATTGACTTACATCGCTTCCGGTAAAGAAAATAAGGTTCTCCCTATTGATATTCGCACAGGGTACGAATGTGATAAAAGCGACGGCAATGGCCAGAATATAAACGGGATATAAACGAAACAGGCGTCTCAGCCAGAAGCTTCTAAACGTCGTGCTGTCGTCATAAGGCTCCTTTTGCTCGCGGGCAATGTAATTATAGGTCATCAGAAAACCGGTGATGATCATAAATCCATAAACGGCGATCACCGGTTTATTTAAACTGTCATTCAGAAATTTAGGCAATACAAAATACCGTGAACCGCCGATAAATGTGTAATAGTGAGCAATTAAAACCCAGAGTGCGAGCAAAAAACGGAAACCATCCAGAAACTGAATTCGATTATTTCCCATTAATTAGTTAAGAACGTGAATAATTATACGATAAAGAGCTCAAAGGTAACAATTTACCTTTAAACACAACCATACAATTAAATCATTGCACATGCTGCTTTCGATATTCAGCCGGGCTTTGGGAAACGTTTTTCTTGAAATAATTGCTGAAATGAGGTGCTTCGAGAAATCCCAGCCGGACGGCGATCTCCTTGATGGTCAGGGTTGGATTTTGCAGCATTACTTTCGCTTCGGCAATGGTTTTATCGGCAATCCACGCGCTTACGGATTTACCTGTTTTACTGCTGATTACGCTCGACAAATAGTTGACGTGTAAAAATTGCATATCCGCATAATCCTGCACACGCAAAGGTATTTCAACCTTTCCGTTAACGAGGTCCCTGAAATGCTGTTCCAGGTTTCGTTTAAATGTCTTTACAATCTGGGAACTGCGGTTACCTTCATAAATAGGGTTATAATCCTGGAAGAAATATTCCTTTATTTTTAAAAGCAAAGCCACCATCAGGCTCCCGATGATCCGGTTCTTGTAAGGGGAATTTCCGCGGTGTTCGCGGTGTATTTGCTGATAAAGCTGGCGAACGACGGTAAATTGTTCCTCCGATAAAACCCGCGGCTCGACGGTTTCGGTCAGCAGAAAAGAGAAGTCGCGGTAGACGTCCTCGTGCACATTTTCTTTCAAATATGCCTCATTGAAGGTGATCAGGCAGGTATCCTTAATGCTGTACCACTCAAAGACCCGGTAATTGCCCGGGTTAGTGAAATAGACGGTCCCGGGCCGTACTTCGAAGCATTGGTCGTCGATCGTGTATTTACCGAATGCCTCCTCAATAAACAAGAAACTGAAATAATTGGGCCGGAAGGGTATCGACGTGAATGGGAATTCGGTGAAGGTCTGTTGCAGGAAGTGGACGGTCAGGCCCGACGACGCATCCACCGGGTCGACCGGCAAGCCCATCGTTTCATACAACTCGGCGAGGTCTTTGATATTCAGGTCGCGCGTCATGCTTCAAAAGTAAAGAAAACCATTCAATAAGTTCAATTTGGAATACATCGCATTATTTGTAGTATTACACCTACACTATTCCCGACCTATCTCATGAAAAAACGTTTTACGCTCCCCTGTTTCCTGGCCATTCTCGCAAGCATCTGCCTGACGCCTGACGCTCATGCACAAACGGTAGACACTGTGCTCGTGCCGAAACCGACGGTCATCGTGACCGACACGGTCCCACTCACATGGCCGGGAGCCGAAATTACCGTTATCGACGACGGCGGCGCCTCGTTGCAGGCCCGGCGAAACGATACCACCCGGATATTCGCCGTCATAGCGCCGGAGCTCAAAAAGGTTGTTGCGACATTCGAGGCGGGCGACCGGGTCGACCTCACCTATTCCGGCAACCGGCAATCGCTGCTGACGATCGAGATAGAAAAGCACAGGACCTCCCGTGCTGCGCGCGTATGGACGCTCGCGGGGGCGACTGCGGGCGTGCTGCTCCTGTTCCGGCTTTTGCTGCGCCGGAAATTGCGGACGCTCATTATCGGGGCCGATAACCGTTACAGCAACTCGAACTTCCAGATCGTCGTGTGGTTCTCGACACTCATCGTCACTTATGTGGCCGTCAACATCATGCGCGGGATGGTCAGTATCGATTTCGTGGGCGGCGTAAACATCCCTTCCAACCTGCTGCTCCTTTCCGGGTTCAGTGCGCTTACATTCGCAACCGCCAAGGGCATTACCGAAAGCAAAAACCAGCAGGCGATACAGCAAAACCAGACCACCAAGCAGCCCGCCACCGAGCCGCATTTCCCGACCGACCTTTTTCAGAACGACACGGGAATGGTAGATATGGCTGATTTTCAAATGGTTATAATTACATTACTTGCCGTAGTCGTGTACACTTTCCAGGTTTTCGATTTTCTGGGCACCATTGAACTGCATAAGGTGGTGACGTTGCCGGATGTGGACAGCACGATCCTCGCGACATTCGGTTTAGGGCACGGCGCCTATCTTGCCAAGAAATACGTGGGGGATATTAATTCCTGAGGGCACGTTTGCAGGACGGTCTGCTAGAAATGTTTGTACAACCCATAGAAATTATTGCAAAACTACGCTATTATTGTAACCTCAAATTCGACTCCACATTTGTCATTTCAGGACAAACCCTTTTTGTTGACCCGGCTATGAACATTGCGAGGATTACTACCCTGCTCATCTTCCTCACTATCGCTCTACACGCAGCAGGCCAGAATATCGCCGATTTCACTGAACAGCATTATACGAACGACAACGGCTTGCCGCAAAACACCGTAATGCAGCTTCGGATGGATCGGAACGGCTTCGTATGGATGTCGACCCAGGGAGGACTTGTGCGGTTCGACGGGACGCATTTCGCGACCTACAACCTCAGCAATGTGCCTCAGCTTGCCAGCAACCGCATTATCGACCTGGGTCTCACGGGTGATAGCACCGTTTATTTTAAGGACAACGGTTTCAAAGTCTTTTCTTTTGATAAAAGCAATAAGCCTTTTGTGCTGAACCCGCACATCCGGAACAGGGTCGTGATCCTGAAATCGCCGAAGGATCAGTTTGACGTAATCCGTAACCTGCGGCCGCAAGACCGCCGCCGCATTGAATCGAACTTTGCCGTGTTTGCGACCCAGCTCATCTATAATCAGGTCGGAGCTCCGGGGGACGGCTTTCTGCGACTCGGTGACAATATCTTATACTATCTCCATCAAAAAAAAATAACTTTTTCAAAGGCATTCAATTACGCAATGGCGCCGCTATCCTATGACAATGCGGGGGTGCTGAACAAGAAATTTTATTATTTTAATGAAAAAGGGGCGATCGCCTGTGTCGATTCTTCGGGCCAGGTATATGCTGTTTCTCCCAAAATAACTGGCGGAGAGGGTCAACAATTACGCGGACCTTCGCATTTTTATCAGCAGGGCGAACGCCTTTTCCTGCACAACTCGAATACCTTTTATGAGCTCGAAGCGGCCGGTAATGTGCTCGTTTGCAAACCTATCCTGAAAACGGGGAATATCGGCAAGATCTACTGCTACCTCAACATCCCCGGGTCGGGCATTCATATGCTGGGGATGGAGACCGGCGGGTTGTATGTTTTCAAAACAAAGCAGTTCAAAACCGTCGGCATACCGGGCACGAACAATAATTTTTACAGCCAGCATTTGTATCGCGGCAATGGGCTTCTTACCGAGCTGGGGGCAATATTGCCCGGCGACACGATCCTGGGCGACCCTTTTCCGCTCATGTTCCGGAGCGGTATCCTGGTCGACAGGCAAGGTTTCGTTTGGATGAACAGGTCGCCCAAAAAGGTGGAAAAACGCACCACCGACTTAAAGCTGGTGAAGGAATTTTACGCCGTACGGGAGATCACCAAATTCGCGCAGACTCCCGATGGAAACATCTGGCTTAATCAAATGTCGGGGAAGCTGGGAAAGGTCGACGGAGATTCGATCCGTTGGCTGGACTTGCCAAAGCTGGTCAAAACCTTCACCCCCATCAACGACCGGGAGTTTTGGACCTCGGATGCTTCCGGATTGTTTATTCTGGATGTTCAGACAGGTGTTTTCAGGAAAACTGCTGCATTGAAAGAGCGGGAAATCAGGACATTTTATATTGATAAAAAGAATACACTCTGGGTCGGGACCTACGGCCAGGGATTCTACGCCGTCCGAAATGGCAAGGCCACCGCGCTGCCACTTGACCGGAACGGCGATTTGCTGGTCGTCCATACTTTCCTGGAAGACAAAAAGGGGTTTATGTGGATGAGCACCAACCACGGGCTTTTTAAATGCAAAACACAAGACCTCTACGACTACCTCGACCACAAGGCCAGCAGCGTTTTTTACTATTATTATGACAAAAGCAACGGTTTCGGCAACAATGAATTCAACGGAGGCTGCGATCCGGCTGCGGTCGTTTTTCCGGACGGGAAATTCTCCTTTCCGTCCATGAACGGGTTGGTGCAAGTGTATCCCGACAGTGTAACCGACATTCTGCCGAACTCGCGGATCCTCATCGACAAATTTCTCGTCGACGGAAAAGAAAAGCCGTTCCTCGATGAGCTGCAATTCGAACCTTCGTTCAACAGGATCGAGATCGTACTGGCCTCCCCCTACTTCGGACTGCCTGAAAACCAGCTTCTCGAATACAATATCAAGGGCCTGGACGATGAATGGTACCAACTGAGCAGTAACCTGACCATTATCCTCAACCGCCTGGGCCACGGAAATTATGTGCTGCAAGTGAGAAAAAAGGCGGGCTTCGGACGTGAGAATGTGGGTTTGTTAACCAAAAATTTCACGGTAAATCCATTCTGGTACCAAACCTGGTACTTCACGCTTTTCGTCGTTTGCCTGCTGGCGTTTTCGTTTTATGTGGTGGTGAAAGTGCGCTATCATTATCTGACAATGCGTAAAAAACAGCTGGAAGCGCAGGTCCGGGAACGTACCAGACAGCTCGAATACAGCAACCGGCTGAAAGAAAAGATCACGCTGCTGCTCGCCCACGACCTGCAATCGCCCCTGCATTTTCTGAACCTGCTATCGGACCATGTTGCCGCGGCGTTGGAAAAGGACCAGCTCGACGATGTCCGTACCGGTACTGCGGAGATCAAAAAGGCGGCTACCAACATTCATGCATTTGTGAAGGAGATCAATCTCTGGACGAAATCGCAGCAGGAAGGTTTTTACCTCAGCAAGCGCCCGTTCCCTTTTAACGGCCTGGCCGATGAATTGAACGAGTTTTTCAAAGAAATGCTTCTTTTTAAAAACAATACCCTTGAACTCGTGAACGCGGGCAACTGGGAGGTTTTTACGAACCGCGAAATCCTGAAAGCAGTGATCCGCAACCTGATCGATAATTCCAACAAGTACACCTCGGGCGGGCACATCAGGGTGGCACTCGACGAGCTGGATGAAAAATACCTGAGACTTACCGTGTCGGACAATGGGCGGGGAATGTCGCCTGCCGACCTGAGCAAAATCAACCGGCGCATCGAAAATGTACTTACAACGGCCGGGATCGAGCAAAGTGGTCGGCTGGGGTATCAGATCATCATCGATTTTGTGGCCCGCCTCGAATGCAAGCTGGAAGTAGATAGTACTGCCGGCCAGGGAACGACCGTTACCATTTCCGGACTGCTGCCCGGCCAACCTAACACATCAGAAGCTATTTTGACGGACACTGCTCCGACCAATTTCACTACGTTATGAAGAAAATATTGATTGCCGACGACCATTCGCTGGTACGTTACGGACTTAAAGTTGCATTGCTCAAACATTTCGCAGACGCACAAATCGACGAAAGCTGGGACGGCCAATCCATTATGACCCAGTTGAAAATAAACACTTATGATCTGGTACTGCTCGATCTGAGCATGCCCGACACCGATCCCAATACGATACTGCACTGGATCAGGAACTATCATCAGGATACCAAGGTCCTGATCGTGTCGATGAACAACGAAACGATTTTTGGAAAAAGGGCTTTGCAGATGGGCGCGCACGGGTACATCGAGAAGGACGCGTCGCCCGACGATCTGATCAAGGCTGTGAACGTGGTATTTTCGGGAAAGAAGTACATGAGCGCCGATCTGGCGGAAATCATCGTGAACGACACGCTGAACCGGAAATCCATGAACCCCTTCGACGAGCTGACGCCCCGGGAATTTCAGGTAGCGATGTACATTATTCAGGATTACTCCATTACGCAGATCAGTGAGATGATGCAGCTGCAATACACGTCTGTCAGCACATT